>NZ_FQTU01000002.1 GCF_900128885.1 Alkalibacter saccharofermentans DSM 14828 | reverse complement strand
TAGCTTTGGGTGTTTTCGGGGCCAGCTTCAAAATCTGCCTGAACCGCTGGATAGTAGCTCCCTTTATTATCCTTTAGGTTGTATCCTTTTTCTGTTATTGTAAAGCTTACGATCTGTAGGCTTGGGTTTACAAAGATTTCTTTCAGTCTTTTCCAGTCACTTGAATTATCTGGGTCTACAGTCAAGGACTCCATCACGCTCGCCACTACCGTCTTTTCTACTTCTCCCGTTGACTTTAGCGTAACCAATAGGCTCAAGTTGTCGTGGGGCTTGTTCATCTTTTCTATTATTTCATAGTCAAATCCCTCTGCCACAACTATTCCTTTTTGCGCGCTCTTCTCATTAAGGTTGTTCTGGTTCACATTTGCCAAGAATGCCCTGAATATGTTGCCTGCCCCAAAGTGTATCCAGTTGGGGTTTTTAATCGTCTCTGCCTTAACCGCTTCGTAGTCAAAGGCAGGAAGCTTATATGCTTTTTCTTTCCACTCATTGCCCAACTTCAATCCTTCCAGTGTTAACTTCATCTTATCACCTTCATCTTCTATATTTGGTACCCAGCCCTCTTAGTTCTAGTATACTAGTATTGCTATATTGCCCATAAAATCTCCCTTATTAATAGGGAGAACTTCAACAAATAATATATTATAAACCTTGAGTTTTTGACTCATTATTATCAGCTATATATTCCGGATATTTTTCATAGATTATGCTCTTATCTAGCTTATATCTCGTTAAGTGTTCAGTGACTATTTCAATTGCTCTCAACTTGTTTTTTTCTTTAATTGCCCTTAATATTGCATTGTGATCTGCAATGATCTGTTCATAAATATTTCCTTCGTAACTTATTCTTCTCACTCTGTCAAAATGAATTGTTGTATCCTCTACTATCTTTTGAATGAATTCTTTTTTTGCTATCCTATAAATTTCTCTGTGAAAACAATTGTCATAGTGAAGAGATTTGTCATGTACATACTTCATTCCATAAAATACTTCCAAGTCAAGGATTTCTTCCAACTTTCCAATATCCTCTTCACTGGCATATTCACAAGCCAATTCAGTCACCGCTGTCTCAATGGTCAATCTAAAGAATCTTGCTTCTTCGACAATATTATAGTCAATTTTAGAAATAAAGCTCCCTCTTTGGGGTATGATTTCCACTATCTTCATTTTGCTGAGTTCAATCAAGGCTTCCCTTACCGGTGTCCTGCTTATTCCAAGATGCTTTGCAATTTCATTTTCACTCAGCATGCTACCAGGTTTTAAGTCTAGCGATATTATATTTTCTCTAATAACTCTATAGGCATAATCTCTAGCTGCTTCTGACGATTTCCGTTCAATAACCTTCACAGTACCATCCTCTTTCATAAAATAAACTAAGTGAATTATACCACATGCGCTTTATGCGAACAATTGACTATTTTTTCAATACAATCTATATGCTTAAAAAGTTATAACTACTTTTCGTATGCTCGGATCTCGTGAATCTATGAATTTAAAAGCATCAATAATCTCAGAAAAATCAAAGGTATGAGAAATCGATCCGCTCAAATCCAATTTGCCCTCCGCTATCAAATCCAACACATCTTGAAATCTTTTGTTTTGAAGCCTAGATCCCCTAACATCAAGCTCCTTAGCAGTAATTTTCAACTGAGTTATAGGTGAAAGCTCTTCTGAAAATCCCATTGTTATTACACGCCCCGCATTCCCTGTTACATCTAGCAAGAACGGTAATGTCTCCTTTGTACAAGCAGCATCAATAGAAACCGTTGGGCCGTAACCTCCTGTAATTTCTCTGATTTTTTTCTCCGGATATTCTTCAGACATGTCGATAACATAATCTGCGCCAGCTTTCAATGCATCCTCTAACTTATCTTTAAATATATCTGCAACGATGATTTTTGCTCCTGAAAGTCTCGCTATCCTTAGTATGCTGCTTCCCAATGCACCTGCACCCAATATCAGCAACGTGTCTTCTTTATTGAGTTCTGCCCTTTTTATGCATTGAACTGCTATTGTAGACGGTTCAATCATTACAGCATCTTCAAATGATAATTTATCGGGCAATATATAGCAATCCTCTTGATCAACATTAATATATTCTCTAAATCCTCCATGAACATGCACTCCTCTTACCTTAAGATCTTGGCACACATTGCCTCTGCCTATTTTGCAAGCGTAGCACTCTCCACAGTTTATCACCTGATCGACAATGACTCGGTCGCCCTTTTTTACTTTGTCGACCTTTTGTCCTACCTCTTCCACTACTCCCACCATCTCATGACCTATGACTCTCGGGTATGTCGCAACTGCATTGGTGCCATGAAATATGTGCACGTCTGATCCACATATTCCAGCCGCCTTGATTTTAATGATAACCTCTGTTTCGGATTCTAACGTCGGGTTATCCATTTGGATGACTTCCATTCTATATGGCTCATTGACTATTGCTGCTTTCATATTTTCCTCCATTCCAACATTTTTTTCTAAACTGACTCGAGATATAATTACTAATAAGTTGTATTATGTTATTAACTCTAACTAGCCTTCATTTTCTTCAGGCAAGCTTCTTTCTGAACTTACAAATTAATTGAATAAACTCGGCAAGAACAAGCTTATAGCCGGCACGAAGCTAACTAGCATCAATACGGCCAAACTTACTGCCAAGAAAGGCAATACGGCTTTTGATATCTTAATCAATGGTACATCTCCAATACTGGAAGCAACGAACAAGCACACTCCTACAGGGGGCGTAGTCAAACCTATTACCAAGTTAAGCACTGCCATCACGCCAAACTGTATCGGATCCAATCCTATACTGGTTGCAACCGGGAGCAAAACCGGAAATAAGATAATCAATGCTGCGATGGTTTCCATGAATGTCCCAACAAACAGCAGCAGCAGGTTAATCAATAATATTACTATAATTTTATTTGTAGATATTGACAAAATACCTCGTGCTATCATTTGCGGAATCTGCTCACTGGCAAGGATCCATGCAAACAGGTTGGCAAAACCAACGAGAATCATGATAGCTGCCGACATCTTTACCGATTCGATTATAGAACCTGGAAGTTGAGAAAACTTCAGATCTTTGTATATGAACTTTCCAACAATAACGGCATATACTACTGCAATTATCGATGCTTCTGTAGGAGTAAACGCCCCGCTTAATATTCCATAAAGAATCAGAACTGTCAACCCAATAGCCCACACTGCGTCTTTGAAAGTTTTCAATACATATCCAAGTGGCTTACGCTCCCCTTTGGGATGACCCCTTTTTACGCTGATTATATATGATACCACCATCATAGATAGACCTAGTATTATTCCGGGTATGGCCCCTGCAATAAATAGTTTGCCGACAGAAATCCCTGTCAGTGTACCGGCGATGATCATTGGTAAACTTGGAGGAATAATCGGTCCGACAGTTGAGGACGACGCCGTTACTGCTGCAGCAAAATCGGCTTCGTAACCTTCTTCTTTCATGGCTGGTATAAGCATTGCTCCAATACTGGCTGTGTCTGCCAACGCTGTACCAGAAATGCCTGCAAACAACATGGACGCTCCAATATTAGCGAGAGACAGTCCTCCACGAATAAAACCAAAAATTGCATTTGCAAATGCAATTATCCTCTTAGTGATACCACCAGTATTCATAAGGTTTCCGGCGAGTATGAATCCAGGGATACTTACCAATGTGAAGGAATCAATTCCCGAATACATTCTTTGGGCTACAATTGAAAGCGAAATGTCTTCAACAAACAAATACAACAATGAAGAAACGCCTAATGAAAAGGCTACAGGAAGCCCAAAGAAAATCAACACAATAAATGCGACAAATAAAAGCAAAGCCGTCATGCTTCTCTACCTCTTTTCATAAAATCTTGAATATATCTGTACATATTTATAACTCCATAAATCAAAATGAAGAAACTAGCTATCGTTATAGCACTATATGCAATAGACATAGGAATCCCTAGCGTAGGCGACTGTTGCCGCTGACCAAGTTGCACAAGTCCCAAGGACTCTTTAAAGAGTATCGCAAAAAGTCCAATGGTCATAATATGTATGATGATTTCAAAAATGTCTCGAACTTTTCGCGACAAAAGATTCAATAAAATATCCACATTTACAAACTCTTCTTTCTTCATAGCTAGTGGCGCGCCAAATGCCACTGCAAATTTAAACAGGAAACGAGAACCTTCTTCCGTCCATACCAAAGTTACGCTTGGTACAAAGTATCTTGTTATTACTTGCAACAAAACTGTGACGATCAATGCACTGAAAGATAAAAAAGTACCCAATTTCAATATCTTTTCGATAATGTCATTATTTTTCATGATTATCATTATAGCAAAACCAACCCTACTGTAGGTAGATATTGCCGTCCTCCTTTCGATTCAATCGTGAGAGTAATTAAAGAATGTGCCACAATTGCATTATGATTTGAAATAGGATACCTCAAACTCGAGGTACCCTATTAATGAAATTCAACTTGAGTTTATTGTCCTGCTTCTACGATTCTGTTGTAAAGATTCAACTGAGTTTCGCTTAAGAACTCCTCTACCGCAGGAGCCATAGCTTCACGGAACGCTTCTTTGTCTACGTCAGAATTAATTTTCATTCCACGCTCTATTAGTTCAGCTTTGTACTTTTCGATTTCTTCTGAGAACAAATTGTCTGCAAAAACCTGGGTTTCAGCTGCTGCTTCAAGAACAGCCGCTTTATTAGCTTCACTTAATTCAGCGAATTGATCTTCTCCTACTAAAACATAAAGCCATCCATAAACATGCTCTGTCTCGTTAGTGTACTCTTGTACTTCATTGAAATTGGCAGAGTGAATTAAGTCATATGGGTTTTCTTGCCCATTGATTACATTTTGCTGCAGCGCCGTAAACACTTCACTGAACGCCATAACCTGTGGGTTTGCACCTGCTGCCTTCCAAGCTTCAACAAACAATGGCACATTAGGTACTCTCATAGAGAATCCAGCCAAGTCTGCTGGCGTGCTGATTGGATAGTTTGATGTAAGATTTCTAGGAGCACGAACATGGTAGTATAGTGCCTTGAGACCAATCTTTTCAGAGATTTCTGTTTCGATTTCCGCACCGATTTCTCCCTCTACGACTGAACGTAAATGGTCGATGTCGTTGAACGCATATGGCACAGCCATCAAAGCTGCTTTTTCCGCCCAGTTTTGCATGGATTCACCAGAAATCACCATGTCAGCTGTTCCTGATTGAATCATGTTAATGTTGTCGATTTCATTTCCCAACTGCTCATTTGGATAAACGCTAATCGTCACCTGACCATCTGTCTTCTCATTAACAAGATCTGCAAAATGAAGTGCTGTAACATTCCACAAGTGTGTGTCATTCCCCAAGTGACCTAGTCTCCACTCGATGCTTTGCACCTCATCTTCAGAACCATTATCGCCGTTAGTGTCACCATTACCACAACCGATAAACAAGCTTAAAGACAATACTAAAACCAGACCTAGTGCAAATACTTTTGACTTTTTCATTTCCTTTTCCCTCCTAATTAAATCGCTTTTATATCGCTGGCAGCTTTTGCATTGCAAACGCTTCCATCCCGACAAAACCATACTACCATACTAGTGTATTGTTTGTCAACCACCTACGCATGATCTTTGTTTGCTTTTTATTTTCATTCATTTGCTCTCCCATATAATTAAGAGACGACTAGAACGACTTCACCTAGCCGCCAAATTATTACATCATATTGAAGCCTATGCTTTTTCTACGCTTTTAGTACAAATCAAATCCACCCCGAGCCCCAACACATCGGTCAAAATTACCTGCCCCGAGATTACTGGCGCGTCGCATCTAACCTCCTTGATAGTAGCCATCACATCAAAAATTTTATCTCTCGGTATAGGTGCCGTCAATCGGACGCTGGCCAGTTTTAGCTCTCCCCCTTTTACCAAAATCGAGGATGCAATGTTACGATGGGGATCGTTGATCTCTTGATTAACAAATTTTTCACCTTTAGAGCATTTAGCGCCTTCTAATAAAGCAATAGACTTATCCGCCAATTCAACTCTTAGCCTGCAACCGTTTGGACAAAGAATACAAGTCATTTTCCTTCTCATCTCAAAACCACCTCCAGTGGCATTTTTTCCACAACCTGACCTGGATTCAACTGGATCTGAATCATCTCTGCCGGCAAAGCTTCATCTAAGAATAAACTAGCTACCACTGTGCCTTCCTGAAGAACTTCAATCTTCACATTATCTTCAGGCTTTTCAACTCTCATAGACAGGACAGAGCTTTCGTTAAGCGACACTTTCTTGGGCACTACATATGAAATCCCTTCACCTGCATTCACGTCGGTTAATAATTGCCCGTTAATTCCGGCTTTTAAATATTTGACTACGCCTTTGGCCAACCTCTCTGCTTCAAGAGATACGTAGTCTACTAAATCATGTACGTGAAGTACATTTCCTGCAGCAAAAATTCCCGGTGTTGAAGTCTGATACGAATCATCAACTATCGGTCCTTTTGTCTTCGGATCCAAAATCACACCTGCCATTTTAGAAATCTCGTTTTCAGGAATCAATCCTACAGATAGAACTAAAGTGTCACAAGGATAATAGGAATCAGTCCCTGGAATCACCTGTAATTTCTCATCCACCTGTGATACCGTTACCCCCTCGATTCGCTTTCCACCATGTATTTTTGTAATCGTGTGAGAAAGAAAAAGAAGTATGCCATAGTCGTTTAGACACTGCTCCACGTTTCGTTCAAGACCACTGGGGTACGGAAGAATCTCAAATACACCTTCAACTTTGGATCCCTCCAACGCAAGCCTCCTGGCCATAATTAAACCGATGTCTCCAGATCCCAAAATCACTACACGTTTCCCAATCATAGTGTTGTACAGGTTTATGTAGGACTGGGCTACCCCGGCGGTATATACTCCACCAGGTCTTTCACCCGGAATTTGAAGGGCTCCCCGCGTCCGCTCCCGACATCCCATTGACAAGACTACACTCTCTGCTTTCCATGTCATAAGCCCGTTCTTTGAGGCTCCACGAACAACTCTGTCTTTTGTTATCTCCAGTACTGTTGTATCTGTTACATATTCAATCTTTCTTTTTTCAACTTCATCTATGAAGCGTTGTGCATATTCCGGACCGCTTAACGATTCTTTAAATCGTGTAAGTCCAAATCCATCGTGTATACACTGTCTTAAAATGCCACCTAATTTTCTTTCCCGTTCAACAATCAAGAGATCTTTAATACCTTGATCATGCATAGCAATAGCAGCAGCCAGACCTGCCGGACCACCACCTATAATGACCACGCGTTTGTTAATCATTTCCGTCATTTCGAACCCTCCCTTTAAACATCTCCGACTTCTCTCTTGAGTACAAAACTTCCTTTATGTCTAAGCCTTTTTCGTCCTGCAATAGCTGCGCAATACGCATCTGGCAATAACCGCCTTGGCAACGCCCCATCATCGAGCGTGTTCGGTACTTGATGCCAGTCATGGTTTCCACTCCTAAAGGATTGCGTATAGCATCTAAAATTTCAGCTTTAGTTACCGTTTCACATCTACAGATAATTTCCCCATAATCCGGATTTTCAGAAATCAATGCCGCTTGCTTATCTACTGACGCCTCAAAAAATCTAGTGATTCTTTTTCTAATAGGATCAAAAGATTCCCGAAGACCTGGCTTTTCTTGATCTACCAAAAGTTTGACTGCCCTACGCGCAATCGGCAGAGCCGCAGAAAGCCCAGGAGATTCGATTCCTACTAGATTTACAGTATTTGGTGCTTCTTCCCTTGCTTCTATTACAAAATCTTTCAAAACATCCTCACGGTTGAGCCATGTAGGTTGAATCCCAGCATAATTTCGAATAAAATCCTCTTTGTGTATATGCGGCCACAAAGTAGAAGCATCATCCACTAAATATTCCATATTTCGTTTCTCTACCCCGTAATCATCTAGCGCTACGACTCTGTCGGCATCCGGTCCTACTGTGACATTGCCCTCTACAGTAGGAGTCACGTGTATTCCCATATAGGAAGTTGACGGCACCGGATAAACCGGCATTGGCAGAAGAGGTCCAACCGAATTATCCAACACTATGTAGTGTCCTCGTGTACCAGCCATTTGATATCCTCTAATCCCCAGCATATCAGATATAGCCACTGCCCCTAAACCTGCTGCATTTATTATCCATCTTGTGCCGTAATCTCCATTTAGAGTTTCCACTATATAAAAACCGGCTTCTTCAGTTCTAATTCCTGTGACTTCTCTCTTAAAATGATACTCCACCCCATTTTTTACCGCATTTTCAGCCAACCCTATCGTGTACTGGAACGGATCTAATATGCCGCTCATGGGAGAATACATGGCAAACTTACCGATTACGGTTGGAACTAGTTCCTTCAACTTTTTCTCATCAATCAGTTCCAATCCCACAGCTCCATTAATTTCACCAATCTGCATAATTCTATTCAAGCTTTCTAAATCCTCTGAAGTATTTCCAACCAACACTTTTCCCGTACGTCTAAATGGCACATCCAATTCTTTTGCCACTTGGTCAAACTCCAAACAGCCCTCCACACAGAGAGCCGCTTTGTTGGTTCCAACTTCGTAAGCAAATCCTCCGTGGAGCACTGCAGAGTTTCTGCCGCTCATTTCCAGACATACGTCCGGATTTTTTTCAATCACACCAATCTTTAGCTCATAGCGTGACAACTCCCTAGCAATCGCGCTTCCAATGACTCCACCACCGATGATAAGCACATCATATGTTTCCATCCTAATAAACCTCCATTTTGCCTTTTTATTCAACTTATCCCCACCAAAGAATAAATACTCAAACATTCATCCTATGTATTATCTATATTATCATACTTTAAATCGTTTTTTCAACACTTCGTTTCATTTAAACGATGTATTCATCCCATGTTT
Source organism: Alkalibacter saccharofermentans DSM 14828 (assembly GCF_900128885.1). Classification (NCBI taxonomy): domain Bacteria; kingdom Bacillati; phylum Bacillota; class Clostridia; order Eubacteriales; family Eubacteriaceae; genus Alkalibacter; species Alkalibacter saccharofermentans. The sequence continues at coordinate 224,060 of NZ_FQTU01000002.1, read as the reverse complement.
TTTAAGCGAAAAAATCTCGCCCTTCCGGCGAGATTTAGTTATTCTTTTTTATATCGTTGTATGTTGTATAGCAAATGGTAACTCATGGCTTGCTCCGCATCAACCGCTTTTCCGTTCTTAACCGCCATCAAAATGTTTCTGTGCGTTTCTACAGTTTGCCGATATTCCTGCTCGGAGACATTGGAAGAAAAGGCTTCAACTCCCTGACAAATAACGGGAATCAGGTTCTTCATGACTAGATTTTTCGTGCAATCGGCAAGCTTTGCGTGAAAAGCGCGGTCTTTTTCAGAAAAATCTTTACCCTCTTCAATCATTCTTTCGACCTCCTCACACAACAAGGTCAATTGTTGGATATCTTTTTCAGTGGCATTTTGCGCAGCTAATGCAGCTATAGCCGGCTCAACAATTAGCCTTACTTGCATTAGGTCTGTCACCAGCTTCCTTTGATCTTCCATAAAGGAAAATCCCAGCGGGTCTTCCACCATTCCAGGTTTATCCGTCAGAAACGTACCTGCACCTTGCTTTATTCTCAATATATTTCTGGAAGCCAATACTCTTACCGCTTCTCGAACTGTATTCCTTCCTACACCCAGTTTCTCCGACAACTCATATTCGTTAGGCAGCTTTTCCCCTTCCACCAATCCTTCCTCTCGGATATAGATTAATAGTTCTTGCGCAGCCCGTTCAGCCAACGTTTTATTCATTACAGCTTCCTCCAAGTATCAAATAATTTCTTCTTGTTTAATTATTACAGAATGATCCTGCCTATGCAACAAATTTCGCCCAACACAAAAGAACCTCCCCGGTTCTGCTGCCGGGAAGGCTCTCATCTAAAGGCATATGTCAATGTAGTACTTGTACTCAAGGTTTCCGTTTCTCATTGTGGAACTATGTTTTATATTTTACACCTTTTTAATGTCCAAGTCAAGCATCTTTAGAAATACTTTTTAAAAAGCCCGCCTTTTAAAAAGGCGAGCTTTAAATTTAACTTATCCCAAAATCGCAGCCAAGTCAGCTTCCGGTGTGCTGATAGGCGTTAGGTCAAACTTCTCAACCAGCACGTTAAGCACTGTTGGGGAGAAGAAAGCCGGCAATGTGGGTCCTATGTAAATATTTTTGATTCCCAGAGCAAGAAGAGTAAGGAGTATACAAACTGCTTTTTGCTCATACCAGGAAAGAACCAAAGTAAGGGGAAGTTCGTTTACTTCACATTCAAATGCTTGCGAAAGGGCTACCGCAACTTGAATCGCAGAGTAGGCATCGTTGCACTGACCCATATCCATGATTCTTGGCAGTCCACCTATTTCTCCGATGTTCATGTCGTTAAACCTGAACTTGCCACATGCAAGGGTAAGTATAACGGTATCCTTTGGAGTCTGCTCCACAAATTCAGTATAGTAGTTTCTGCCGGGTTTCGCTCCGTCACAACCACCTACAAGGAAGAAGTGCTTTATCGCTCCGCTTTTAACAGCATCAATTACTGTATCTGCTACACCCAATACCGTATTTCTTGCAAAGCCTGTAGTCATAGTGTCTCCACCGTTTATTCCTGTCAGGTTTTGAATTTCACTGAATCCTCCAAGCTCCAAGGCCTTATCTATTACAGGTGAGAAGTCCTTGACTCCGCTTTCGCCATCCGGAATATGTACCAGCTCGGGGTAGGCTACCACAGCAGTTGTAAATATTCTGTCTTTATAATTATTTTTTGGAGGCATCAAACAGTTTGTAGTAAACAATACCGGTCCGGGAATATTTTCAAATTCCTTCTGCTGGTTCTGCCATGCAGTTCCAAAGTTGCCTTTAAGATGAGCGTATTTTTTAAGCTCAGGGTATCCATGTGCAGGAAGCATTTCCCCGTGGGTATAGATGTTTATTCCCTTGCCTTCAGTTTGGTCCAAAAGTTGTTTTAGATCAAGAAGGTCGTGTCCTGTCACAACTATGAAAGGTCCCGATTCTATCTTCGTAGTAACCGGAGTGGGCACGGGGTGTCCGTATGCCCCTGTATTAGCTTCGTCCAAAAGACCCATACATTTAAGGTTGACCATTCCAAATTCCATCAAAAGACCTAGCCACTCTTCAACTGAGTGCTCTTCTCCCAAAGCCTTCATTCCCTTGTAGAACCACGATGTAACCTCAGGATCATCTTTTCCTAGAACATGGGCGTGATATGCGTAAGCAGCCATTCCTCTTAGGCCAAGAAGAAGGGTAGATCTTAGTGATACTATATCTTCATTGCCTGTCCAAAGCTCTGTCCAAGGATAATTTTCGGCTCCGCCGTATAGTGCTTTTTCAGCTTCGACTTCAACTATCAACTCTTCTACTCTATTTTCATCAAAATTAACATTAGTAACTTCGGTGAATAGAGACTTCATCATAAGTTCATCTGCATTTTTACTAGGAGTTTTCCCATCAACAGCTCGAGCTAGCCCGATAGTTGCAGCAGTAAGTTCATCCTGTTTATTTGAGACTACAGCATTTTTGCCGCATGCCCCTACCTTCGTGCAACCCTTACCACCTACTGTTTGCTCACATTGAAAACAAAACATGTCTGACATTAAAATTCCTCCTTAATATTTAATCAACAAAAAGTAAACGTTTAACATTTTACCCACTGCCACAGTATAATAATTACCCTTAATGGTATTTATTAAACTTTTACCTATTCCAATCCAATGGCTTTAATTTATAGTTTGATTATATTATAATAATATCATCAATTCAGTAATCGAGGATACCAACTTATCGGAGGTCCATATAATGTACGAGAAATATTTAGACATTTTCGCCAGCTCTCAACTTTTTAAAAACGTAGCTCGTGACAACACAGAAGTCGTGCTTGGCTGCTTTAAACCCGAAAAAAAAATTTACCACAAAAACAACCCTATACTTTGCACCGGCGATGCCTACAAGGGAATTGGAATGGTCTTGGAAGGCAGCCTGATTATGTACAAGGATACTTTCGATGGAGATCGAATTACCATCAAGGAGTTTGAGCCCGGCAATTACTTTGGAGAGCTTCTTGCTTTTTCAGACCAAAAAAACTGGCCATATTCAATTTGTGCTAAGACTGATTCGATAGTAATCTTCTTTTCACCGGACAAAATCGGGGGTCCGTGCGTTAATCACTGCTCTCATCACAGCACCCTCATTAGAAATATGCTCGGGATATTAAGCGACAGCTATATCGAAACAGATAATCGTTTAGCCTACTTGAAGATCAAGAGCGCTTCCGCAAAGATATCACTGTATATTTTAAATGCCTCCAAAGATAACGAAAACCCCAGCAAAATCTCGTTGGATATGAACAGATCGGAACTAGCCGTCTATCTCGGCCTGACAAGACCCACCCTTTCCCGAGAGCTTTGCAGTCTGAGAGACTTAGGTGCGATAGCTTTTGACAAAAATAACATTACAATTATTGATTTAGATAAATTAAAAGAGAAAGTATGGTCGTGATAATATGATAGCTGAAACAATCCTAAGGATGATTGAATACTTCAACGGTGATGGGAAAAGGATCAATCATGCACTTAAAGTTTATTCCTTTGCTTCCACCATTGGAGAAGCAGAAACACTCGAAGCAGAAGAACTGAAAAATTTGAAACTCGCTTCGATACTCCATGATATCGGAATTTTAGAGAGCGAAAAGAAATACAACTCCTCATCCGGCAAATACCAGGAACTCGAAGGACCTCCAATTGCAAAAGATTTATTGGATGGATTTGGTTTAAGCGATGCATCCCTCGACAGGATACTTTATTTGATAGGAAACCACCACTCTTACGGCAAGATTGATGGACTTGACTTTCAGATTCTCGTCGAAGCAGACTTTTTGGTAAATATATATGAAGATATTATGGACAGGGGTGCTATTGAATCTATACGAAAAAAAATCTTCAAAACCACAACCGGACTGAAGATTTTTAACAGCATGTATGGATAAGATGCAAGCTATAAGTTGTAAGTATCCATGAATTTCTTTGGTGTCTGCGGTCCGGCATGGGAACCGGACCCTACAACTAAAATGTCAAACGGTCGTTGAGCACTCGGAAAACAATTGTTTAACAACAATTCAGCGCATGCATTGCCAATTAAGAATTCCCCTGAGATTACTCGCGTTGCTCAAAATGACAGATATTTATATGTGCCGGAATATGTGATTTCCTAACCCAATTTCTAGTTTCAAACTCGCTGCTCTTTCCGCATTCAACGGAAGCTTGTCTGTAATTTTTCGTTAAATTCAGGATCTTTTACGAATTTTCCGATTCCTTCCACAGCTTCCCTGCTTTCAGGGAGCACAAGATAAAAAAACTGCCAAACGTGGAACATCTTCTTCCATACTTCAAACCTGACAGTTACCTTAGAATTTTTAAGCTTATGGACCAATCTTGCCGAATCGTCATACAGCATCTCTTCAGTGCCAACCTGAATCATTACCGGAGGAAATCCTGTGAAGTCACCAAACAAAGGAGAAATTAAAAAATCTGCAGGATCATGATCTCCATAGTAAAGCTTGGCACACTTTTTTACCACTTTAGGATTCAAAATAGAATCTCGCTTTGCCCTTCCTTTAAAGCTCTCTCCGCTTAACGTAAGGTCAGTCCACGGTGACATGCAGACAAATCCCGAGGGCATATCCAAACCCAGCTCCTTAATCTTAAGACCGGTAGCCAAAGCCAAGCCTCCTCCCGCCGAATCTCCCATTATAAATATGTCTTTTGCCTTGTAGCCATTATCCAACAGCCACATATACGCCATCATGCTGTCTTCAATTGCCCCAGGATATGGATTTTCAGGTGCTAATCTATAATTTATTATAAGAAGCTGGCTGTTGCAGACATCAGCCAGCTTTCTCGCTAAAATCCTGTAGGATTTTACAGATCCGGTACAATAAGTTCCTCCGTGAAGGTAAAGTATTATCCTGCCGGGAACCATGTTTTCCGCTTCTATCAACTGGCCTTTTATATTGCCTATTTTTACGTCGGTAAATTCACCTCCGGGTATAAGGTTGAGAATAGCCGCACGGCGCTCCTGCAAGCGCCTCTTTGATTTTATGCTTCTGTATCTGAAAACAGCCTTTAGTTTGTGTCTTCTAAGTATCTTTTTTATTACTGCGTTTTGCCAGCTTGACATGGCTATCACCCCCTTATTAAACGAAAAAGTATTTCCTTTCCAACTTTCTAACCTTCCACTTTCTGCTTTATGCTCAGTACAACAAATACGGCTTTTCACCATTTTGGAACTTTTTGCACTCTCCGATTTCCCCGCAATCATAACACATCCTGGAGAGATTGTCCGCCCTGGATAAAACGGAACCTAATGGGCACTTTTTCTCGTCTTTGAGCCTATGAGCGGCAATGGCATCTTTAATCATATCTATTTCTTCGGCATCATATCCACAGTCTTCAAGTATTTCAGAGCACATGAGGGCACTTTCTACGGCATGGTCTGCGCCTGACTCGTACTCGGCCCATCTTCCGATATCATGAAGAAGTCCTGCTCCGTAAACGACTTCCTTATTCAGGCTTAAATTTTCTTCCAAAACCAGAATCCATGATATTCTACATACATCAAGAAAATGTATGAGATCATGCTTGCAGAAGCTTCTGTACTCCTCCCACTTTGCAATTTTCCCTAGGTAGCTTTTGTACAATTCGTGTGAAATTATTTTATTAACTCGGTCCATATCAGTCTCCCAATTTTCTTATCTGCTCACCTTCGAGCCTATCCATGATTTCTTTTAAATGGACATCTCCCACCATCAAGTCCGGTTCTACCTCAAAAAGAGGAACGACTACAAATGCGCGTTCCTTCATCCTGGGATGAGGAACAGCCAGAGTTTCGTCGGTTGATTCAAAATCCTGATACAATAAAATATCTATATCTATAATCCGGGGACCAAATCGCACCGTCTTGACTCTCTTCATATCGTTTTCGATTTCTTGACAAAACTTCAGAAGCTCCCAAGGTTTCAAATCCGTCTTTGCCTTTAATGCTATATTTATAAACCAGTCCTGGTCAACATACCCTACTGGCTCGGTTTCGTAATAGGACGATACCTTTATTATTTCAATTTTTTCTTTTAAGAGCTCCAAGGCTCTTTCAATATTTTTTTTGGCATCTCCTATGTTGCTGCCTATGCTCAGGTAAATGTCCTTCACTGTTATCTCTCCCTGGTCACCTCTACCGCCATGTAATCAAATATTCCTTCAACTGGGGCTTCTGGTTTTTTTACCTGCACCTTCATCTTTTGTATCAGGTTAAAGTTTTGCAAAACCTCTAAACATATATTTTCCGCAAGTGCCTCTATAAGGTCGTACCGTTTATTCTCAATTTGATCTTTTATTTTGTTGTAAATCCTCCCATAATGGGCTGTCTTAGTTAAATCATCTGTAATTCCTGCTTCTTTAAGATCTAGATACAAAGTGACATCAACATAGAACCTTTGACCCAGCCTTTTTTCTTCATCCATAACTCCATGGCGGGCAAAGAAAGCCATGTTCTTCATAATTATCTTATCCATTTCATTTCCTCACAATCGAATCTGCGACTTTTGCAGCCTGGGCATTTTCCAAAACATCGTGCACCCTTACGATGTCCATCCCCTGCATGACTCCCATGACAGTCGTGGCTACTGTTCCTACACACCTTTCCCTAGGGGGAACATCCAAGATTTTGCCTATCATGGATTTTCTGGAGGTCCCAAGCAAAACAGGGTATCCCATATCTCTTATTTCTGAAAGCCTTGCCATCATCTCCATGTTCTGCTCCGGAGTCTTTCCAAATCCTATACCCGGATCGAGAATGATATTTTCTTTTTTCAAGCCGCCTTTAATAGCTATGTTTATAGATTCCTTTAGAAAATCAACAACACTGGCCACCATGTCACCATGATATTCAGTTCCGTCCTGGTTATGCATCACTATTACAGGCACCTGGTATTTGGCTGCCACGGCGATCATCTCTTTATCCTTCTGCAAACCCCAAATGTCGTTTATGATGTGGCCCCCGTTTTTTATTGCCTCTTCAGCAACCGTCGCCTTAGTGGTGTCAACGGATATAATCGCCTCAGTCTCTTCTTTTAGCCGCTTGATTACAGGAACGATTCTTCTTATCTCTTCATCTTCGGGTACGGAAGTGAAGCCCGGTCTAGTTGATTCGCCGCCAACATCTATCATGTGGGCTCCCTCTGCAAGCATTTTCTTGGCATGCTCCACAGCTTTATCCGTATCTACAAAATCGCCTCCGTCCGAAAAAGAATCCGGAGTGACGTTTAAAATGCCCATTATGTAAGTCTTGTCTCCAAATATCAGACTTTTTTCTCCTATCTTGAGCTCTGTCTTGTTGATATCTATTTTTATCGTCTTTTTATTCATATCAAGCTCCTGCTATTTCCCGAAATTTATAAAAGACATGACTTCTGATCTAGCCTTGGCATCGGATTCAAAAACTCCTCTGACTGCAGATGTTATAGTCTTTGAACCGGGCTTTTTTACGCCTCTCATGGTCATGCACATGTGTTCTGCCTCTACGACGACGATTACTCCGTAGGGTTCAAGCTTTCTTTGTATCGTGTCCGCAACCGTAGCCGTCAACCTTTCTTGAAGCTGCGGTCTTTTAGCCACCGTCTCAACGACTCTAGCCAATTTACTTAGACCTGTCAATTTACCGTTTTTAGGCAGATACCCGACATGGGCCTTGCCGAAAAACGGTACCAGGTGATGCTCGCAGACTGAGTAAAAAGGAATATCTTTAATCAATACCAGCTCTTCATACTTTTCCTGCTGAAAGTATATCTCCAGATGGTCTGCCGGATTTTCATTTAACCCTGAAAAAATCTCTTCATACATTTTGGCTATTCGCTTCGGGGTGTCGACGAGTCCCTCTCTATCGGGATTTTCTCCCACTGCAAAGAGTATCTCCCTAACCGCTTTTTCTATTCTTTCTTTATCCATAACCCTTACCTCCTATTTGTCAGATCGGTGTTTTTCAATTTTTCATAAAGCATCCTAGTTCCCTGACCAAAAAAATCTATCAGATCATCTCCTACCCTACAAACGGGCATGATTCCCACGAGGGAATTAGTGAGAAATATTTCTTGGATATCATGAAATTCTTCTTTTGTCATCTTGCCTTTCTCTATCTTAAGACCAGCTTCTGAAGCTATATCTATGACAACTTTTCGCATTATCCCGCTGAGAATCCCACAATTATCATCCGGTGTAAATAAAGTTTGACCTTTAAAACAAAATACGTTTGTAAATGATCCTTCTGCCAGATATCCCTCTGTGTTGAAAAACAGCGCTTCGTCGAATCCGGACCGTTTCGCTTTTTCAAGCTCTATCATATTTTCTAAATAGTTGTCGCTTTTGACCCTCACTAAATTGCTGGTGTGGTTTCTTGCAACATCTGATACTGCTAATGAAAAGCCCTTGACGTACTTATCTGCAGAATATGTGAACTTTCTCCTGCTTATGGCCACGCAAGTTTCATTCACATCTTTCACAGCCGAAATCTTAATCACTCCGCTGGCTTCATCGTATAAATCCATAAGCTTCTTACAGTATCCTTCAATCTCAGCGTCGGAAGGATTTATTTCCAACCCAATGACACCGGCACCCTCTCGGAGCCTATCCATATGAGCAGAAAACATCTCAAGCTCTTTTTCCGTATACTTCAATGTTTCAAAAACGCCCCAACCGTACATGACTCCCGGCGATACCACAGGTATTTTTGCCTCGTCTATTTGGAGCAAGTTTCCGTTTATCGATACCCATTCCATTTAATCACCCAACTTGTTTGCTATTTCAATGCTTTTCATCAAAGCAGCCGCCTTATGATATGTCTCTTCGTACTCAAGCTCGTTGTCAGAATCCCAAACTATTCCGCCGCCGGCTTGAAAGTACGCTTTTTTGCCCTTGCACAATATAGTTCTGATGACGATATTCAAATCCATGTCTCCATTAAAATCCAAATACCCGATGGATCCGGTGTATATGTTTCTCTCAGTAGGCTCCAGCTCGTCTATTATTTCCATGGCCCTTATCTTGGGCGCTCCTGTGATGGACCCCCCCGGAAACGTTGCCTTTACTAAATCCACAGCCTGGGCTTGTTCTTTTAATTCAGCCTTAACTGTAGATACGAGATGGAATACGGTTGGGTAGGTTTCTATATTGTAAAGCTCCGTCACCTCTACGCTTCCTGTCTTCGCGACTCTTCCCAGGTCGTTTCTCTCTAAATCTACTATCATCAGCAGCTCCGCCTTATCCTTTTCGCTTGCTGACAAGGCTTTTTTATTCGCCTCATCTTCAGCAGCCGTCTTGCCTCTGGGAAGGGTACCCTTTATAGGTCTAGTCTCTGCATTTTTTCCAGTCAATCTCATGAAGCGTTCAGGGGAGCTACTGACAATGACCCCTTCATCCATGGGTATGAATGAAGCGAACGGCGCGGGGTTGACTTTTCTAAGTACCCTGTAGAGTTTTTCCGGAGTAGTCTTAAGGTCAGCTGTAAATCTCTGAGTCAAGTTGGTCTGGTATATATCTCCCTGTCTGATATATTCATGGATTTTGTCAAGGGCCTTCAAATAATCTTCCTTAGTAAAGTTCGAGGTAAAGCTCGTCTCCTCCCGATCCTGTGGATCAAACCCAATATCAGAAGATACAGCGCCGCTTTTTTCGAAATAAGTTTTAACCCTTTTGCAGATCCCATCAAGTATTGATTCTTTTTTGCCGGTAATTCCATATGTAGCCGCATAAGTCTTTTTATCTCGATGATCTATAATAACCGTCTCGTCGTAAAACCCAAAATGCATATCGCATATATCCACGTCTTTTGCCGCTGTACGGGGAAGCTTCTCAAGAAGGTTTTTTAAATCGTAAGAAAAATACCCCACGGCGCCTCCTGTAAAAGGCAGGGTTCTCTCAGATATTTGCCTGTACTTTTCCATATATTCTTTAAGCAAATCAAAAGGATCTGCTTCCGACACTTCGACTTTGCCGCCATGTTTTACTTCCACAGAGCCTTCTTTGCTTTTAAAAAGCAGGAAAGGGTCCCATCCGATAATCGAATATCTGCCCAAGTCGTCGTGGCACATTCCGCTTTCCAGTAAAAACGGATATGGTTCGTCCTTAAAGCAAGAAAACAAGGCAAAGGCATCCACGTATATGCCGTCAATTTCTCTTATCATGCTTTGCCTCCTTGCATCTCCCAAAAATTTCTTAAAAGCTCCATGCCCATCTCCGTCAAAATCGCTTCAGGATGAAACTGTATGCCTTCCACCGGAAGACTTTTATGCCTAATTCCCATGATCTCACCCTCGTCTGTCTCACAGGTTATTTCAAACAAATCCGGAAGCGTGTCTCTCTCAACTACAAGAGAATGATACCGCGTAACCTTTAGCGGGTTTTTAATTCCGTTAAATATACCTTTTCCATTGTGAGCAACTTCGTTTACCTTGCCATGAACCGGCTGACGCGCCGTAACTATCTTGCCTCCGAATGCTTGGGCTATTGTTTGATGCCCCAGGCAAATCCCCAAGATTGGTATTTCCCCTTTAAATTCTTTAACCAGCTCAAGTGATATCCCTGCATCCTCGGGCCTTCCCGGTCCTGGTGATATCACGATCACATCCGGCTTTAACTCTCTTATTTCTTCAACAGTTATCTTGTCATTTCGCGCCACATTCACTTTTGGACCGATGCACTCGATATACTGCACCAAATTGTATGTAAATGAATCATAATTGTCAATCATCAATATCAATAGCATATCCTCCTATAGCCTGTATATATAGGTTTTCTTCAGTTTCATTCATTATAATACAGCAGCGGTGTTCATACAATATCAATCCTTGCCGCTTAGGCATTTATCTTTGAGTGCTCTCTTTGCCATACGCTTATAGTAGTCTGACATGATTATGGATTTTATTATGTTTTGCCAATCGTCTCTTGCAGACCGGTCGCCCAAATCTGCTTCTTCCATTTTCAAGCAGGCATTTCGATAGGAGGCATAAAACTCATCTTTTAGAGCGAACTTTTCTTTTATCCGGAAAAGCTCTGCAATTTCCTCTATAGATAAAACATTCTTGAAATGACACGCCATCATCAGGTCCATAATCTGGCTCTTAGAGTATTTTTTCTTTTCAGGCTTTTCAATAAGACCTGCTTTTACGTAGTTGTTTACCATCGTCTTTGTGATTATGGCTTTGTCACCTTCCCACTTCAAAGGCGCGAGCCTGAGCTCTAGATACTCTATCATCTGATCCATGTAGAGTTTGATGTCTGGTATTTGTGAAATTTCCGGGGGTTCGTAGTATTTTTCCATGTTATGATATCACCTCAGGCTTGATCTAGTTTTCGTTACTAGTTTAAACAGTATTTTATGTTGACTTTTTGACATTTTCGTATTAATATTATTATACAGTAAAAAATACGAGGTGATAATTAAAATGAAAATAAATGTACGCGAACCTATCAATACCCTGACACACTTTATTGGTTTCGTTTTGTCAGTAATAGGCTTTGTCTATCTATTGATCCGATCCATTATGGAGGGTAATGCAACTTATATAGTAAGCAGCACGGTTTTTTCATTGGGACTCATGGGGCTGTATTTCGCTTCCTCTCTATACCACTGCAAAGTAGCAGGGGAGAAGGTCATCACCCGTCTAAGAAAACTGGACCATGTGATGATTTTCGTGCTTATCGCAGCCACTTACACCCCCGTTTGTTTGATTACTCTTAAAGGAATTACAGGCTATACCCTTTTAGCAGTCATTTGGACTCTTGCCCTGGCAGGAATGATAGTCAAGATGTTTTTCATCAACGTCCCCAGATGGGTATCAACCGGCCTTTACCTTTTTTTAGGCTGGGCAAGCGTTTCGGTAATTAAGCCTTTGGCGTCACAATTACCAACAGCAGGAATGTCTCTTTTGGTAGCAGGAGGCCTGTTTTATACTATCGGCGCTGTCATATATGGAACAAAAAGCACAAAGATAAAATTCGGACCTTTCGGTTTCCACGAAATCTTTCACCTTTTCATACTTATGGGAAGCCTAGCCCATTATCTGATGGTAAGCTTGTATATAATACGATAAACTTAAAAACAGAGCACCAGGGCTCTGTTTTTTTAATTGCCGATTTCAATTTTATCGTACTCCTGATTCAACGTATCTATATATAGGAGCTCTTTGCGCAAGAGCTTTCCCCGGCCCAGCATCACCTTGACGGCTTCGCTCACTTGAATTGATGCAACAAGGGCAGGTGTAAATGAAGGATTGCCCAGCTTCGCCTCTATCCCTCTTCCGTTTTCGCACTCGTTAGGATAAATAAGATCAAAAGTTCTATCTCCTGGATAAATTGTCGTCACCTGTCCATACCACCCTGCTATCGCTCCATGAACCAGGGGAATATCTAATTTTTCTGCCAAGTCTTGAAGCATCTTTCTTGTCTTGATATTATCCACAGCATCGATAATTACATCATGCCCCGCTAGAATCTGGAGACCATTTGATTCATCAACCCTGTCTACGAGGGGCTTAACCTCCACCGAGGAATTTATTTCGTTTATCCTTTTTTTTGCTTTTAGTGCCTTTTCAAAACCCATAGATCCTTCGTCTGACAATAGCTGTCGGTTTAAATTGGTTTCGTCAAAAACATCGCCGTCTATAGGGGTAATGGACTTGACGCCAAGCCTTGCAATCATTTCGAGAATATACCCGCCTAGGCCTCCACACCCAACCACGCATACCTTCTTTGTCAAAAGTTGATTCATTTCTTCTTCGCTGAACATTCCTATATTTCTGGCATACCTCTTGTCCATATCAACCTCCTCCAACAGGTGGAAATATAGATATGGTATCGCCCTCCGAGATAAGATCCGACAGTTTAGCGTCTCTGCCGTTTAAAAGCAATATTGCAATATCCTTTTCTGGTATATCAAGTTTTTGGGCCACTTCCTTTATGACGGTTCCTTCGCTTTCGTCCATATCCAAAATCTTGCCTCTGCCTTCACGCAATGTGGCAAAGAGCTTAACTTTAAACTTCATTCCAAGACCACCTCCACGGCATTTTTATAATTCCTACATGTTTAATTATAAAACAAGGGTTTCTAAAAAGAAACCCTTGCAATGTTTTTTATTCTATAATGGAGTATATCCGCCGATTCCAAGTCCCGATAATTTTTCAGCTGTAGGTATTCCATCGCTGCTCCAGCCTCTGACGCTATAGTATTGAGGCAGAAGCTCATCAAGTTTTGTCACCCAGCCTTTAGAGGGACCATCAGGCATCGGCTCATCAACAAGTCTTTTGGGAAGCTTGTCTTGACCGGAATCTATGCCTGCATTTAAATTGAACACTTTTTCAAGGTTCCAAATTCTTTCTCCTGCTTCTATAAAATCGTTTCCTGTCATGTTGGTGCCGCAAACCGCATTGACCATATCTGCATAATCGTCTGCTCCCATTGCGAAGGAAGTAAACAGGCACAAGCCCGAAGAGTCTATCGCAGCGGTGAAGTCTTGATAAAGCTTGGCCCATTCAGCTTTTCCGTCTAGAGCAAATCTATCGAGCTTTTCAGGAACCCCTAAAATCTCAGGAGATATCATGTAACCTCTTACATGGCATCCTCCTCTGTTAGAAGTTGCATACTGGACGCCTTGCCCTTGGATTCCTCTCGAATCGTAAGCAGGTAGCTCTTGTTTTTTAACGCTCATTGACAACTCGGGAGCTCCATAGCTTTCACATAGCCTGTATGATCCTTCAGCCATTTTTGCTCCGAAGCCTTCTACTGCTCCCATTTTTTTGGTCCATTCTACTATCGCCTCGTCATTGCCCCACTCCAGCTTTTCTCCTCCCGCCAGTTCATCATCTTTTATGAGGCCTCTTTGATAAAGTTCCATGGCCGCAGCTATGGTGGCTCCTGCAGATATAGTGTCTATTCCATATTCGTTGCACCAGTAGTTGGCCTTTATTATGTTGCCTAGATTCGAAACTCCACAGTCAGACCCAAAAGCCCAAATCGTTTCGTACTCAGGTCCTTGACCTTTTATGTCGTCTATCTCGCAGTATCTTCCGCATCCGATAGGACATCTGTAGCAAGGATCTTTTTTCTTTAGGTATTTTTCTGCCAAGTTTTCTCCACTTATTTCATCAGCTTTGTCGAAGACTCCCTCTTGGAAGTTGTTTGTGGGAAAAACTCCGTTTTCGTTGATTATATTTACAAGCACTGCTGTTCCATAAGCCGGAAGCCCCTGCCCGGTAACGCCATTTTCTTTAATCTTGCTCATGCATCTAGCAAATACTTCTTTCAGCTTGTCGTTATCCGCAATTGCTACTTTGCTGCTTCCTTTTACAACAACTGCCTTAAGATTTTTTGATCCCATAACCGCACCGACGCCGGAACGGCCTGCAGCTCTTCCCCTATCGTTCATTACAGCGGCTATTTTTGATAGCTTTTCCCCCGCCGGGCCGATAGTGGCTACTTTAACCTTTCCACCATGAGCCTGCTCTAAAATATCTGTAGTCTCAGATACAAGCTTGCCCCAGATTGAAGATGCATCTTTTAACTCAACTTCATCATCCACGATATTAAGATATACAGGACTGTCCGCCTTGCCTTCAAGAATAATGGCATCGTAACCTGCAAATTTAAGCTCTGCTCCCCAGTATCCCCCCGAGTTTGAACATGCTACAGTTCCGGTAAGAGGAGATTTCGTGACGACCATGTATCTTCCACCAGTTGGAGTAGGGGTGCCTGTAAGTGGCCCAGTTACAAATATCAGCTTATTGTCGGCACTTAATGCGTCTATCTGAGGATCGATCTCATCCATAAGCATTTTTGTCGCAAGGCCTCTTCCTCCGATGAATTTTTGTGCCTCCTCCAAGTTCAAAGGCTCTTTAGTCACTTTCTTGTCGGTTAAATTTACTCTAAGCACAGTTCCGTTATATCCGTTCATATACATCCTCCTTTAAATTTTCTACACAATGTAATCCTTTGCAATTACTGTGCCAAGTACAAAAGGCCCTGAAACTCAGAGCCTTAGAGGGTTTTAGAAAGTCAGATTTTTCTTTTCTACCCTGTGTTCGTTTTTGGATCATTTTCCGGGACTTCTAGTGTCCCATTTTGGTTCACCGTCTCGTTTCAGAGCAGTCTATTCCGTAGTTTTCCAGCTTTCTATACAATGTATTTCTTCCAATTCCCAATTTTTTCGCCGTCAAGCTTACATTCCCCTTGTTTAAATTCAGCACCTTTACAATATGTTCCCTCTCAATCTGTTCTAATTTGAGACACCCATCTTCTTCGGCGCTTAAACGAACCTGGCCCAAATTAACTTCCTGAGCATTTTCATTTCTGCTTCCTCCGCTGATCCACGCTATTTCGGGAAGGCTTTCCGTATTTACCGAAAGTTCAACGTAATTTTCGAGCTCTCTGACATTGCCCGGCCAGCTGTATTTTTCGAGGTCTTTCATCTGCTCTTCCGATATGGCCACTCTTTTTTTATTGAGCTTTTTAGAAATTCTGCCCATGAAATATTCGATCAAAAGGGGGATATCGCTTCTTCTTTCCCTAAGAGAAGGCAGGCGAACCGGCAGGACATTGAGCCTGTAAAACAAATCTTTTCTAAACCTTCCTCGGGACACCTCTACATTCAGATCCTTGTTGGTGGCGGCAATGACCCTAACGTTTACCACGATTTCCTTCACCGCACCGATCCTGCTGACAGTCCCCTCCTCGATAACCCTTAACAGCCTGGTTTGAAGATCCAGAGGCATCTCGCCTATTTCATCTAAAAATATGGTGCCCCCGTCCGCTATTTCGAACTTGCCCGGATGACCGCTGGCTTTAGCACCTGTAAAGGCCCCTTCTTCGTAGCCAAAAAGCTCTGACTCTATGAGGTTCCTTGGGATGGCTCCGCAATTAATGGCTACAAAGGGCTCCCTTTCCCGTTCAGAGTGATTATGTATTGATTGGGCAAAAAGTTCTTTTCCCGTGCCGCTTTCTCCCATTATAAGCACGTTGGATCTGCTGTCGGCAACCTTCTTGGCAAACTCTATCACCCTGAGGAAGTTTTCATCCCTGCCGATTATCTTGTCGAAAGTATAGATCGCATGCCTTCCCATAAGTTTATCTGCAAGCTTTCTGGCTTTCTTGACTTCCTTAAAGACCAGTATCAAGTTGCTTATCCTGCCACCCTCGTCATTTATGGGATAAGCACTTAGGTTAAATTGCAGCTTGTTCTTTCTTGATTTGACATTTACGTCTCTTTCTATCAAGCTCCCCTTCTCTTCAACCTGGCTTTTAACCATTTCCCAGTCATTTAAGACTTCCCATATCTTCAGATTCTTTATCTCTTCCGGATAATAACCAAACATCTCAGCCGCCCCACGGCTTACAGTTATGATATTCCCTTCCAAGTCGCTTGTGACTATGCCTGCCATGATGGAGTCAATGATAGCCTCGTGATACAATTTTACATCAGCAAGAGCTTTGGCGTAGCTTTGGGTCTCAAGCATCTTCTCAATGGCATTTGAAGCAGCAGCCACCATCCCCAGTGTATGGGAGTGAACTTCCTCACTGTATCCCGTAATGTCTAAAATGCCTATAATTTCCCCATCTTTGCTCCTTATAGGCGAGGCAGAGCATGTCCACCTGTGATATACGTTTATGTAGTGCTCTTCTCCGGAAACCTGGAGAGGAGTCTTCTCTTCAAGAGCCGTACCCATCGCATTGGTCCCGATATTTCTTTCGTCCATGTAGGCGCCGGGAACCATCTTGAAGGCAAATGCCTCTGAGAGTATCTCCTCATCTCCCATTACACTGAGAATACAACCTTCGTCATCTGTAAGTATGACAAAAAATCCCGAGCCCTTCACAAAGCTGTATAACTGATTCATAAAAGGACTTGCTGTAAGTATTAGCTCCCTGTTGACTTCAAGCTTCTCAAACAATTCCTCCTGGGTTATGATCTTGCGGCTGTAGACCCTTTCCGGCTCAACCTGGTAAGACCTGCACCGGTTATGAGATTTCAATATATAATCTTTTTGTTGGTCAATTGTTTGCTCCAGCATATTTGGCCTCTTTCTACTTTTCAATAATCAGGATTTCATCCCCTGGATTGATTTCTCCACTTTCAAGCACTACTGTAAATATTCCTTCTCTTGGCATGATACAGTCTCCGACTTTTTTAAGAATTTCACACCCCCTGTGACATTCCTTGCCTATCTGAGTCACTTCAAGAACTACATCCCCTATTTTCATCCTGGTGCCTATGGGGAGATCGTATAAATCCACCCCTTCGGTGGTAAGGTTTTCGGCAAAAACCCCTACACTGAGCCCCTCGGCCCCTTTAGCCGTCATCTTGTCAATGCTTTCTTGTCCAAGAAGGCTCACCTGCCTGTGCCAGTCCCCTCCATGAGCATCTCCCTTTAGTCCGAATCCTACGACAAACTCCCCTTTGGGTACGGGCTTTTTTATTACCCCCTTTTTTTCACTTATGTTTATCGCTACAACCTTTGCCATTTCATTCCCTCCTAAACCCTAGTATATTCTCCGGTTTTGCCTCCGGTTTTTTTCACAAGCATTATATCCTCAATTACCATATCCTTGTCTACAGCCTTGCACATGTCGTATAGCGTAAGCGCTGCGACGCTGACTGCCGTAAGCGCCTCCATTTCCACTCCCGTCTTCCAGACGCATTTTGCGACTGCTCTAATGTCCACGACATCCATTTGGTCGCCTACCTCAAGAGTCACCTTTATACCATCAAGAGGAAGATTATGGCACATAGGTATGAGCTTGTCCGTCTGCTTTGCTCCCATAATGCCTGCTATCCTTGCCGTGGATAGCACGTCCCCTTTAGGCATGTTCCCTTCCATTATTAGTTTTATAGTGGATTCCTTCATGCGAACCCTGCCGGTGGCTATAGCCGTTCTTTCTGTGTGCTGTTTTTGCGATACGTCCACCATCCTCGCATTCCCTTTTTCATCTACATGGCTTAATCCCATTTCATCCTCCTATTCTGCTCATTTTTCTGGAGGATGAGTAATCCTCTCCGAAATGATGCCCTATCGGTTTGTTGTATACTATTTCATGGATCAACTTATCCAAATCACCAGGATTTTTTCTAAGCATCTCCATTATATCCACTTCTCCATTGTCTCCCAGGCAAGGGCGGATCCTTCCGTCGCTGGTTAGTCTTATTCTGTTGCAGTCACTACAGAACTTATGGCTCATGGGGCTTATAAAACCAACCTTCCCCTGGTATCCTTCTACTGTATAGTATTGAGCCGGAGCCCCTTTGTCTGATCTTTTCAGATACTTCAGATAAGGCCTCTCATTTATCACATCAGCATTGAATACTATTTTGTCTGCGTTTTTTTCTCCAAAGTCTCCTATAGGCATAAGCTCTATGAACCTTGATTCAATAGGCCTATCCTTGGAAAGATTAATGAAATCATCGATCTCATCATCGTTCACCCCTCTGATGAGGACTGTATTGATTTTTATAGGCATAAGACCCACATCAAGGGCCATATCTATTCCCTCGAGGGTTTTTTTCAGGTCTCCTCCTCCAGTTATCATCCTAAATTTCTCTTCCTTGAGGGAATCGATGCTTACATTCAACCTCTTAAGCCCCCCATCCTTCAGTTGCCTCGCGTACCTGTGCAGACTTATTCCGTTGGTGGTCATCGAAACGTCTTCTATGCCCTTAACCGATGACACCCTTTTTACTATCTCTACTATATCACTTCTAACTAATGGTTCTCCTCCAGTTATCCTTACTTTTTTAATACCTATTTTTGCCATAGACCTAACTATGGATTCAATTTCCACGGGGGAGAGGTTGTTATCCATATCCTCTTTACAGTTGTCACCTTCCGGATCGCAGTATATGCATTTAAGATTGCAGTTTTGGGTTACTGATATGCGCAAGTACTCGATTTTTCTTCCGTAGCGGTCTTTCATCCCGACACACCCTTTCTCTTAGACTTAAACGGCGTCTTCATTTTGATATCAGAGATATTCTACTTCGCCGATACCTGATGTTTCGTATCCGCCAAGTTTGTCAAGGGCAGCTTTAAGCTCATCAGACTTTAGGATCTCTGCGAATCCCGCTACCTTTTCATCATCCAGAAGCTCTCTTGCAGTTATAAAATCGTATCTTTCCCAGCATACAGGCACAAAGTCAAGTCCATAAACCTTTGCCGCTGAATATATGCCAAGACCTGCATCTGCAGACCCGGAGGCAATCTGCACAGCCACAGACAAATGGGTGAGCTCCTCCCTGTCGTAACCGTATATCTTCTCCTCATCCACCCGACTGATCCCCAGCAGATAATCCAGAAGCACTCTAGTCCCAGACCCTTTTTGCCTGTTCACGTACCTCGCCTTCTTATCTGCCAAATCCTTTATATCGTTAATGCCCATAGGATTTCCCCTGGCAACCATCAACCCCTGACTCCTTTTGACTCCCTTTATAATGCATGCTCCACTATTTTTAAGATATCTGTTGACATATGCCTTGTTGTATTCTCCTGTTGCTTCGTCCAACAAATGTATCCCTGCCAGGTGGGTTTCTCCCCTTTTTACCGCCATTATCCCCCCCATGCTGCCCACATGGGATGAACTTATGTGCTTTGTGTAATCCTTCCTTTTCAGAAGATCATGGGCTTGATCTATCAAGGGGTCGTGACTTCCATTAATCAATAACGTGTTTTCAATATCTTCTTTGCTTCTTAGTAAAGTAATTTCCACCTTTTCCCCGACTTCAATCCCCTCTTTGTTTAGGGGTATCTCCAAGAGCCCATCAGCCTTAACAAATGAGGTTACTACTCCCGCTCCCCGGTTTAAAGGAGTTGCTATGAATCTGTCTTTAACCTTCCCCAACTTCATCCTTACAAATTCTTGATATTTCAACGAAGACATAACCCTTCTCGAGAGGTTTGCCTCCAGTTTTTCTCCCTGGGACAAAGGCGATTTAATCATATTCTCCAGCACTTTTTTTACTACTTTTTCCATGACTATGATTCCCGAAACGGGATATCCCGGAACTCCGATTACAGCCTTACCTCCCACGATCCCAAGTATTGTGGGCTTTCCTGGCCTTATTGCAATACCATGAGTGTAAACCCTTCCCGTTTCTTCAATAGCTTTGGAAGCATAATCTTCCCGACCTGCAGAGGAGCCCGCATTTAAGACCACCAAATCGCATTCTTCGCAAGCCATTACCAGACTTTCCTTGATCATCTCAAGATTATCCACGACTATGGGGTATATCTTTGCCTCTACCCCCCACTTTTGAGCCATTGCAGAAAAAATCGACGTATTGAATTCAATTATCTCCCCAGCTTTGGGATTAGGTCTGGGAGATACTATTTCATCTCCTGTGGGTATCAAACCGATTACCGGCTTTTTACAAACCTTTACCCTGCCTATCCCTCCAGCCAGCATAGCCCCAATAGCCGCAGGCTCTATCTTTGTGTTGGAGGGCAATATCATTTCATCCTGGCATATATCTTCCCCTATCTGCCTAACATGCTGCCAGGGAGAGGCGGCAGCATGGATCTTGACGGTATCTTTATCCAATACTATTACATCCTCTACCATTATTACAGCATCCTTATCTTCAGGCAGCGGGTCCCCCGTATCCACCGTCTCGAAGTCCCTGTGCCTTTTAAGCATTACCGGAGTGGTGTCGGTGGCACCGAATGTATCTTTTGCAGTCACTGCGATTCCATCCATTGCACAGGCGTAATAATGGGGAGCGGATATCCCGGCAAATACAGCCTGGGAAACAATCCTATCTAAAGCATCAGATACTTGGACTTCTTCCTCTCCTAAATAAAAATCACTTTCTCTTAAGCTTTCAATGAACTCATCCACTGCGCTTCCAAGTTCTTTATTATCTAGATATGAATACTTCACACGAACACCTCCTTAAAATAGGTTTACTTTAACTTTTTGCCCCTTGTTTAGCCCTTCGCTGCCTCTGCTTATGTGAACAAACCCGTCGGCCTGAGTCATTAAGGATATCATCCCTGATTTTCCAAAGACAGGGCTTGCAATGCACCTGTCCTTCCCTTCCCTCAGGGATACTGCCAGGTATTCCTCCCTTCCGTTATTGGATGGATAATTAATATCCACTGTCGCCTCTACGAAAGGATGCAAGCCATCACCGCTTTTTTCCATTGTTTTAGCCAGCCTGCTTACAAACACCTGAAATATCATGAACGCCGAAGCGGGATGCCCCGGAAGACCAATAACCGCTTTGCCCTTCGCCTTCCCAAGGATTGTCGGCTTTCCAGGTTTGACCGCTATCCCGTGAAGTAGCACCCCGGGTTTGCCAAGGGATTCTATGACCTTTACAGTGACATCCTTTGTTCCTACTGAACTGCCACCTGATACAACCGTTATGTCACATGATTCGAGGGACTCGTTGACCACTTTTTCTATATCATCATACACGTCTTTTACTATCCCGAATCTTACAGGCTCCATCCCCATTTTTTTCGAAAGAGAATCTATGCTGTAAGTGTTTATATCCCTTATTTGCGCTCCTTCCGGCTTATCGCCTATACCTATGACTTCATCTCCCGTTGATATGATGCCAATCTTCAATTTTTTATAGACTTTAACTTTTTCATAGCCCAGTCCTGCCAGTATGGCTATATCCTGAGCTCTTAACCGCCTGCCTTTTTTAATTACCAAAGTTCCTTCTTTTACATCGTCTCCTTTGTATACTATGTGATTACCGGGAGCTGCAGGCTTGTTCAGAAAAATATCGCCATCTTTAAAATCTTCACTATATTCCATCATGACCATGGCGTCTGCCCCGGAAGGCAGCTGCCCTCCCGTTGGAACATAGGCACTTTCTCCTCTTTTTATGGCAAATCCGGGTTTTTCACCCATGCCGACCTCCCCTACCAACTTAAGCTGCGCCGGCATCGCTTCGGAAACTCCAAAAGTATCTGCCGCAACGACGCAGTAGCCATCCACGGAAGACCTATTAAAAGGCGGCATATCTTCATTCGCAATGATGTCCTTGCAAACCACCCTGTCCAGCGCCTCGTGGATTCCCACCCATTCGCCATCCAAGTCGTAATCTGAGAAATTATCTTCTATTATTCCAAATGTCTCTTTTACAGTTTTCACTTCAAACATCATTTCAGCCTCCAATTTTTAAGAAATTTTTCTGTTTCAGCTTCCCCAGGGTTGTCCAGCACCTCTCGGGCATCACCTTTTTCGCATATTCGACCATTATTCATGAATATAACCTCATGGGCAATTCTCGAAGCCTGTGAAGGATTGTGGGTGGAAAATACGAAGGTCATTCCGTAGCTTTTATTCAAATCCATTAAATAGCTCTCGATAAGCTCGGCGCCGACGACATCCGTTGCAGATGTGGGTTCATCCAGCAGAATCAGATCTTTTTTCATCACCAGCATTCTGGCCAACGCTACTCTTTGAGACTCCCCCCCCGAAAGTGATCTTGCTTTTGATTTTGCAAACTTATCCATCCCCACTTTTTCGAGAGCATCAAAGGCTAACTTCTCCATTTTTTGTTTCGAATAACTCTTGTCTGCAAACCCCAAAAATACGTTTTTTTCCACGGTAGTATCAAAAAGATAAGCCGACTGCGGCATGTAGCCTATAGACCTGCTGCTCCATGGATCACTTGCCTCAAAACTCACTTCCCGGACACATCCCTTGTCAACTCCGGAAATAGCCCTTAACAAAGTGGTCTTGCCTGCTCCGTTTGGTCCCAGCAAAGCATAAATCTTTCCTGTCTCAAGGCAGACATCTTCTACATCGAGGATGATCTTATTATCACATATTTTCTTAGCCTTCTTGATTTCTACTCTCATAAGACCTTCCTTCCTGTATGCTGCTTACCACCCAATTGATTCCAAAGGATACCAATAAAAGCGTCATGCCTAAAGCCAAAGCTTTGCCGTAATTTCCCTTTCCTGTTTCCAATACTATTGCAGTTGTCATCACCCTGGTTCTAAACTGAATATTTCCTCCCACGAGCATTATAGCCCCTACTTCTGAAATCGCCCTTCCATACCCTGCCATTATTGCGGAGACTATGGGATATTTGCATTCATTCAGCAGCAATAGAACCGTCTTAAACTTTCCTATGCCCAACCCATGACAAGTATCCTTTACAGCCTTCACCTTCAAATGAACGGCGGATATGGTAAGTCCCGTAATTATTGGAGTTACTATCAGGATTTGAGCAATAACCATTGCATATATGCTGAACAACAATCTATAGCTGCCAAAAGGACCTGTCCTTGTAAGCATCAGGTACACTATAAGCCCTGCTACCACCGGCGGAATCCCCATGAATGTATTTATGATGCGGACCACTATTTTTTTCCCCTTGAATCTGTTGCTTGCTACATAAACTCCCACAGGCAATGCTATAACTGTGGACAATAGGGTGCTGCTTAAGGAGACAAATAATGAAAGGCCTATAATCGAATAGATTTCTCCATCAAATGCACCTAGCAGCCTTATTGCTTCTGCAAATCCATCTGCAATTCCCGACACCATGCACCCCTCCTAACTTTTCTTAGATTATCTACTTGTGATAATTTGAAATAAATAGCGCTTCTCCGTATTCAGATACCCCGTATTCATCTATAACCCGGAGTGTTTTTTCACTTGTTACCCAATCTATAAACGCCTTAACGGCTTGGGTATTGGTATCCGGGTGGGTCTTCGGACTCACCTCTATTAATGTATACTGATTCTTAAGGTCTTCCGACTCTTCAATAAGGATTTCAAGGTCCAGCTGCTCTTTCATTGTAAGAAATGTGGCTTTATCAGAAAGGGCATAACCTTCCATCTCTGAAGCCATGATAAGAACGTCGCCCATACCCCGTCCGGCTGAAATGTACCACTCTCCTGAAGGCTCTATTCCTTCTAATTTCCAAAGAGACAGCTCCTTTTTATGGGTACCGGAATCGTCTCCACGGGAAACAAATATCATCTCTTCTTCATAAAGCTTTTTTAGCGCTTTGGATGCAGATAAACCGCTGCTTTCCATCCCTGCCGGATCCCCTTCAGGGCCTATAACTATGAAATAATTGTACATCAACTCAATCCGCTCAACACCATAACCATCCTTTACAAATTCTTCTTCAGCAGCCTTCGAATGAACCAATATGACGTCTGCGTTGCCGTCGACTGCTGTTTGAATTGCCTGTCCAGTCCCTTGGGACAACACATTTACCTCGATGCCAGTGTCTTCTTTCAACATGGGAATCAGATACTCAAGAAGCCCCGAATCGTTTACGCTTGTAGTCGTAGACAGGGTTATGCTGTAATCTTCAAGACCAGGCACAGGTTGCCCTATATTTTGATTTGAATTATTTGATTTACACGAAGCGAATGAAAAGATTAAAATGAATGTTAGAAAAATAACGAAAGCCCTTCTCAAGAGCCCTTTAGATGATAAAAAAGTTGACATTTAATTTCCTCCTTTTCAATATGGAAGGCACATCCGTTTCCAGATATACCCTGACGGTCTTAAAACCCTGCTTTCGGTTAGGTCGCAAGACTCGGAGTCTACAGTAACAGTCTACAAAAAATAAATTGCGCTGTCAATATAAGTTAGTATATACATGATCTTTTGTGTTCTTTTTTTGACCAAATTCCAATCTCAATCTGTTTTCAGCTGTATTTATAAGTGGATATTTAAATGGATTGCTCCAAAACAGACCAGTCACCCTCCTGCTGTAAGAAATCTAAGCTTGTACTCTTCGGTGAACTTCCCAAAAATATCATCTTCGCAAGTAATCTCCACATCCACCTGAGGAAGCTTTATAGAGCCCATAGTTATGTATGTCTCTTGCCCCAAGACCGCCTTCCATCCTTCAGACTCAAAAACCCCTTCCGCAGTCTCCATGCCACCTATCTGTTTAAAATATTCCTCGAAGCTCTTTCTTTTAAATCCCCTCATCTTATAGCTCTTTTGCTGCTTTGCCATCTTATATTCCTCCAAAATCATAAAATATACTTATATTAAATTTTATCATAGAAACAGGAATCTTGTGGTAGAATGAATTTAAAATAAGACTCAGGAGGAATACATATGATAAAAGTTGGCATACTCACTTCAAGCGACAAGGGATACGCCGGTGAACGAATAGATGAAAGTGGAAAGCTCATAGCAGAAAGGGCAGGAGAGATACCCGGTGAAGTCATTGAATACGTAATCGTTCCTGATGAAATCGAAGAGATCAAGTACAATCTGATACAGATGAGCGATGTAGCCAAGGTGGACCTTATACTTACCACCGGAGGAACAGGATTTTCTCCCCGAGACATAACCCCTGAAGCGACTTTGTCTGTAATAGACAAAATCGCCCCGGGCATACCTGAGGCGATGAGGGCAAAGAGCCTGGAGATAACAAACAGAGCCATGCTTTCAAGAGCTGTTGCCGGAATAAGAAAAAAGACACTCATTATCAACATGCCGGGAAGCAAAAAAGCGGTTGATGAGTGCCTTGACGTGATTATTCCTGTACTTTCCCACGCTATCGAAATCCTTCGAGGCGAAGGGGGAGAGTGCGGGAGAGGGTAGCTATTTTAGAACCTTTGAGTAATAATCGGTCTCCAATATCTTTGCCGAATAATGAAACTTTGCATTTATTATATTTTGTATCCGCCTTTGATAGGTATCGCTGACATTGATACCTTCAACTGTTTCAAATTCCCTTGTTCGGGAATTATAGCGAGCCTTGTCGGTAATGAAGCTTCGGTTGCTGAAAATAACCAGAGGCTCTCCCGGAGCAAATATATCCCTGCCCATCAACAGCCTTGAATCAAATTCCAAACCAAGCATATTCGATATGGTGGGAATGATGTCAAGGCTCGAGGTCGGCTTGTCTATTACTTCAGGCTCCATCCCGTCAACATAAAGAATGAAATGATTTTTGTACAGCTCAAAGTCTTGTTCGACCTTATGTCCTGCCAGCTCATTCATGGCGTCGTCTTCCAATCCGTAGGGGTAATGGTCCGAACTGAGGGCGATGAGGGTCTTGTCGGCAATTCCCCGCTCTTTCAGCTCATCAAGTAGATGTTCTAGCGCCCGGTCCAACTCTATCTGGCATGCTATGTATGCTCTGGCATGGTCAGAATATGGCAGATCAGCAACCAAATCCCGGTTTTTAGCCGACATTGAGTTGCCCGTAAAAGTATATCTTAGATGCCCGCTCACTGTCATATAGTATGCATGGAATGGCTCATCATCTATGAATTCCGGCAAAGTAACCTCCATCATCTCTAGATCCGAGGCAGGCCAGACCTTCTTAACCTCAAGTCCGTTGCCCACGCCTTTGTAATCATAGCCCATATTGGGGTGGGACTTATCTCTGTTGTAATAGCTATAGGTATGGTTGTGATAGGCCATCGTCTTGTAACCCAAGCTTTTAAGCTGGTTACCCATAACAAAGGGCAAATCTATTTTTGCAGATTCCGTAAAGCTCCAGACTCCGCTTTTAGGTATAAGCCCGGTGCATGCTACGTACTCTCCATCAGAGGTGCTGACCCCCCAAATGGGAGTATAAAAGTCGGTGAAGTTATACCCCTCGTTTACCATCTTATGAAGCGTGGGGGTGACTTCTTTGTGCACTGCATAAGGTGAAAAACCTTCAGCAGTAATTAATATGAGGTTATAGCCTTCATAAATTCCGGTATATTCGTTTTTCTGGGTGGGAGACAAACTTGCAAAATACTCGTGCATCTCCCTAATCTCGTCATTCGTTTCATTTTCGATCAGCTCGTCGAAATCTATGTCCATTACATTGTATTCTATGCTCGGTTTGTCCGTCGGCGGAGCATCGTCCCCTCTGTCCACCCCAGGTGCCTCTATCACCGGGGACCACCCGGTTACCATCCTTTGAAGATCAAGCCTCATGGTTGTTGCAAGTCCCAGCTTTTCAACAGACATAATCTGGTCTACGCTATTGTAATATAGGTCGTAGGATGACAAGATATCCTTGGATCCCAGGTTGATGGAAAAAACCGCGCCTACATAAAAAAGGAGCGCAAAGGCCAAAACCACCGCTCTGTTCTTAAACCCGGGCCGCTTCAAGCTTATCCGTTTTCTAAAGTATGCGATGAAAAGAAATACCGGAAAGCCCAAAAGAACTATCCATAAAATGCTTTGAGTGGTATAGATGATTATATCCTGCCAAAACTCCAGGACTTTGGTGCCTCTTGTCATTGAATAAATCGTATAATAAGTCTTAAATATCTTGTTATATACCAGCTGTGACGAAAAAACTATCCAAAAGAAAATCAGCACCAAAGTGGACAAAAGCCCATTTATCCTTTTGCCGAACATGCTGGCAACAAAATAGGACACCAGCCCATAAACCGTCACAAACATAGCGGCTACAAAAAATCCGTTGTTAATAAAACTTTGGGATGTGGCAACCCTAAATACAAGCTCCATGTATATCAACGCAAACACCATAAAGATTCCAATGTAAATATTTTTAGCTTTTTTCATATCTTACCCCTATCAAAATTATCTTGGCTGACGCCTCTATCTCTTAACGCAAGTATAACATAACCTAAAAATTTAGAAAAGACGCCTTTAGAAATGTAGCCTTCTAAAAACGTCTTGATCTAAACAAATCTCAATCAAAAATATCCAAATACCGTCCATATCCTTCTTCTTCCATTTTATCAACAGGCACGAACCTTAAGGCCGCTCCGTTTATGCAGTATCTCGCTCCTGTGGGCTCGGGCCCATCATCAAAAACATGTCCTAGGTGAGAATCCGCTTCCAGGCTCCTGACCTCTTTGCGAATCATACCGTGGGAGTAATCCATATTTTCCATTACATGCTTGCTCTCTATGGGTTTCGTAAAGCTTGGCCAACCGCATCCTGCGTCGTATTTATCCTTCGAGCTGAACAAAGGCTCTCCTGAAACCACATCTACGTATATCCCATCTCCATCTTCATCCCAGTACTCGCTTGAATAAGGTTTCTCCGTTCCATTTTGTTGAGTAACATAATACTGCTGTCTGGTAAGTTCTGCACGCTTCTTTTTCTTTATATCATCACTTAACATATCATCACCTTCTTCATCCATGGTTATGACTGTTTTATACCCGCTTACCTTACCACGAAACCATGTTCCTTCCGGCTTCCTTAGCCTCATACAGCTTCTCGTCTGCTTTTTGAATCAACCTATGCCATCCCATTCTTACAACGCTTCAAATACGAAATCTTTACGCCTCTAAAACTTACGGATTGAATACAGTTGATGTCGTAATTTTCTTGGAATGTACTATAGATATATCGGCATCTTTTAAAATCTGTTAATAAGCAATCAAGGCAAAACTTATTAATTTATTGAATAAATATTTTCAGAATGATATACTGAGTTGGCAGGTGTATATACACCTGTTAATATACAGAGAAAGTGAAGATAATATGGTTGAAAATTTAAAAGACAAGATAAACAGACTGAAGAAGGAAAAAAACGCTGTCATTCTGGCACATTACTACCAACGCCCTGAAATACAGGATATTGCCGACGTCGTTGGAGACTCTTATTTTTTAAGCAAATATGCTCAAGAGTGCAAAGAGGAGGTCATCGTCTTTTGCGGAGTATTGTTCATGGCCGAAAGCGCCAAGATCCTTTCTCCTGAAAAGACTGTGCTTTTGCCGGTTTACGATGCTGGATGCCCCATGGCGGACATGGCCGATTACGAGGATATAAAGGAATTTGTAAAGGATTATCCTGAAGCTGCCGTAGTGGCATACATCAATTCCTCTACTGAGGTAAAAACCCTATGTGATGTCTGCGTCACTTCATCAAGCGCTGAAAAGATAATCAGAAACCTTCCTCAAGAGGATATAGTTTTTTTGCCTGACAGAAATCTTGGAGGATATCTTGCAGAAAAAATACCGGAAAAAAACTTTATACTTTGGGATGGCTTTTGCATCACTCATGAAAAAGTTGATGCGGATTCAATCGTCCAGATAAAACAGCAGCTTTCCGATGCAAAGGTGCTGGTACATCCGGAATGTCCAAAGCCGGTAAGAGATCTTGCTGACTATATCGGAAGCACTAGCGGAATAATCGATTTTGCAACAAAGTCAGATGCTGCCGATTTTGTGATAGTCACAGAGGAAGGCATCATGCATGAGCTTAAGACTAAAAATCCGGAAAAAAACTTTTATGTCCCCGGAAAAACAATGACTTGCATCAACATGAAAAAGATTACCTTGGAGGATGTCTGTGAAAGCCTGGAAAAAATGAAGTACCCTATAACCCTGGATGAAGAAGTCCGGTTAAATGCATTTAAGTCATTGGAAAATATGCACAAGCTGTCCAGGTGAGACCATGAAGGAATATTATGACGTGATCGTTATCGGGACCGGCATAGCCGGCTTGAATACCTGCATAAACCTGGACAAGCGCTTAAAAGTGCTTCTTTTAGCCAAGGACACCCTATCTACAACCAATACATCCCTGGCTCAAGGGGGGATTGCGACTGCTCGGGACAACGAGGATATCGATCGCCATATCCAAGATACGTTAAAAGCCGGAAAATTTCACAACGATTCAAAAGCTGTCAGGGTCTTGGTGGAAGAATCCTTTAAAAGCATAAAATCCATCATGGACATAGGAGTCGTCTTCGACAAATCCAACAGCCACCTTCATTTCACTCGGGAAGGCGGCCACAGCGCCTACAGGATTCTACACGTAAAGGACAAGACGGGACGCTACATTTCAAAATCCATGTTCGAAGCCATAAGCTTAAACGAGAACATAGACATATACGACCATACCTCGGTACTCGATATCATCATAGAAAATGGAGCCTGCACCGGCGTAGTCTTAAAGACAGGCAGCGAACTGAGAATCGTAAATTCCAAAGTCGTTATGATGGCCTCTGGGGGCGTAGGTGGTCTATTTAAAAGCTCCACGAACCAAGCCATCCTTAGAGGCGAGGGGATTGGAATCGCCTTTATGAATAATGTCGCCCTTAAGGATATGTCGTTTATACAGTTTCACCCCACAGCCCTTTACGACGGCAAAACAGGAAATAGAAAATTTTTGATAACAGAAGCTCTTCGGGGCGAAGGTGCCCTTTTATTCAATATAAACGGAGAGCGATTTGTCGACGAGCTGTCCCCTAGAGATATCGTATGCGACGCCATTAAAAAACAAACTAGAAACAGCACCCACGTTCTTTTGGACATATCCTTCAAGGACAAAGACTTTATCCTTAGAAGGTTTCCCTTGGTCCATTCCAGATGTTTGGAACAGGGTATCGACATAACCAAAGAACCAATCCCTGTCTTGCCGGCACAGCATTACATGATGGGAGGCATTGAGGTTGACACGTTCTGCAGGAGCAATTTACCAAATTTCTACGCTTCAGGAGAAACTGCTTGCACCGGAGTTCACGGAAAAAACAGGCTAGCCAGCAATTCACTTCTAGAAGGTCTGGTCTTTTCAAAACGGGCCTGTGACGATATAAACAAACGCATCCGCCATATCGATGAGCCTAAGGCTTCAAATAAGGCTTTAAGCCCCGATTATTACCATGAGCTAGATACCGGAGCATTGGTAAAGGAAGAAATCAAAAGAAGGACTGAACGTTATAATGATGAATTTAAATGAAATGGATAGATTGATACTTGACGCTTTAAGAGAAGATATGCCTTTTGGAGACGCTACCACCGATGCCATAATCTACAAGGAAAGCCGTTGCAGCGCAGAGCTTACAGCAAAGTCCGACGGCATTATTTGTGGACTTGAAGCCTTTAAGCGGACATTCGAGCTGTTGGGAGAAGTAAAAATAGACTTTTATAAATCCGATGGGGATTCAGTTTCACCTGGTGATTTGATAGCTAAACTTTCAGGAAGTACTCGGAACATACTCTCCGGTGAGCGCACAGCACTAAACCTCCTCCAAAGGATGAGCGGAATAGCAACCGAAACAAAAAAGGCCGCCGAACTTGTGGCTCATACGAAATGCAGAATTCTCGACACTAGAAAGACCACCCCCAACTTTAGGCTTTTCGAGAAGTCGGCTGTCATATGCGGAGGGGGATTCAACCACAGGCATTGCCTATCAGACGGCATATTGATTAAAGACAACCACATAATGGCCGCCGGCGGCATAACCAACGCAGTGACACTTGCAAAAGATAGCGCATCATTTGTGCGAAAAATTGAAGTGGAGACTGAAACCCTTGAAATGGTAGAAGAAGCCCTCTCGGTCAAAGCGGACATTATCATGCTAGACAACATGGATATAGATACCATAAAAAAAGCAGTTTCTGTAATAAACGGCAAGGCAATAACCGAAGCCTCCGGCAATATAACCTTGGAAAACCTAGCAGACGTAGCAAATACAGGCGTAGATTTCGTCTCAATGGGAAGCATCATTTACAATGCCAAGGTGATGGATATCAGCTTGAAAAACCTTAAATACATATGATTGAGCATAAAAAATCCCCTAGGGGATTTTTTATGCTCAAAATTACATCTATATAATTAATATCCCAGCTCTTCACCTACTAGTATCACTTTTATTCTGCCCTTTTGATGGCTTCTTCTTGTTATTACAATTTGAGAGCATATACTTGAATCTCCGTAGCAATCGCCGCACTCTCCTGTTATGGCACATGGAGTCTTTCTCTCCAATCTTATGGTATTTTGGGGAGATGCTACGTTTTGTACTCTCCAAATGCCGTTTTCTCTATCTTCAGCAAGCTTGTTCATGCCCGCTATCACTATGATGTTCTTTGGACCATAGCAAAGAGCAGCCACCCGATTTCCGTTTCCGTCGATGTTCACGAGCTCACCTTCGGATGTAAAGGCATTCGTGCTCATAAGGTAGTAGTCGCAGTCCATTGCCTTTCTCGTAATAATTGCTTTTTCTTCTGCGTTTCTTGCCTCTTCCCTATCTATGAGTTTATATTTTCCATTACGCAGAGCTTCTGTGAGGCCAATTTCTTTAACTGTCATTGTTCCACCAAAGGACACGACCGAATCTTCGGGGATAATCTCCAAAGCTTTTTTCAGAGCCTCATCTTTAGTCTCACAGTAATAAGCTTCAAAACGTCTTTTTTCGAATTTTCCTAATAAGCTTTTTGATAAATTTGCATAAAAATCTTTTTTAACAGACATTTAAAATCCTCCTCAAATATTTCTTTTGTATATTATTATACACCAGTTTCAGGTATTTATCTTTGAATTGTCTGAGATACGCTGTATAATAAGGGATAAGAGAAACATGCTTTTTTGACAACTGCTTAAAGACAATTAATAAGGAGAGATTTAAAATGCCATATGTAGCTATCAAAACCGACAACCTTATGGAAAACATAAACGTAAAGGAAATTAATGAAAAGATATCTGCAAAGATGTCCTTGCCCAGAGACAAAGTTAAGATCTCCTGGGAAATATTCCATGAGGATCATTTTTACAACCACCCTCCTGAAGGGATTACTTCAAAAGCCAAAAAGCCTCATAGACCGGTAGTCCAAATCACGTTGTCAAAGCGAAATACGCGAGAGTTCATGGAAGAACTTGTTTATTCAGTCATCGACGAAGTTTGCGAGGTGCTTGGCATTGAAAGAGATGCTTTCCTGGTTCTCGTTTATTACTTGGAAGAAGGCAATATATTTTTGAACGGAAAGTTCGTATAGGAGATATTTATTGAAAGTAACAGTTGTAAGCGTAGGAAAGATTAAGGAAAAGTTTTATTCTCAAGCAATAGCTGAGTACGCCAAGAGACTTGGACGCTACTGCACCCTCAACATGATCGAAATTCCTGATGAAAAGGCTCCTGAAAGCTTAAGCCTCTCGGATATGAGGACAGTCAAAGATAAAGAGGGAAAGAAAATCCTTGAGAAAATACCTCAAGGTTCTTTTGTCGTTACCTTGGAGATCGACGGCAAACAAGAAACCAGCGAAGAGCTTGCAGAAAACATTGAACAGCTTGCTTTAAATGGAACTAGCCACATATGCTTTATAATCGGAGGTTCTTTAGGAATTGGGGATGCAGTGAAGACCGGAAGCAACCTAAGTCTTTCCTTTTCAAAGATGACCTTTCCCCACCAGCTCTTTAAGGTAATGCTCTTGGAGCAAGTATACAGGGCTTTTAGAATCATCAGGGGCGAGCCTTATCATAAGTAGCTTTAAAATAATACAATAGGAAACGGAGAACTAATATGACAAATTCTTTACCTCTATGTCCCGAGTGTTCCAGCCAATATGCTTACGAATATGGCAATCTGCTGGTATGCCCTGAATGCGCCCACGAATGGACTCTTGATTCCGACACAGCTGAGACAAAAGAGCATGCTATAATGGATTCAAATGGAAACGCATTGAAAGACGGCGACAGCATTATCATAATAAAGGACTTGAAAGTAAAAGGCGCTTCGTCAAGCCTTAAAATCGGCACTAAAGTCAAGAACATACGTCTGGTTGAAGGAGACCACAACATCGACTGCAGGATAGACGGATTTGGAGCCATGAAACTTAAATCCGAATTCGTTAAAAGAATCTAGTGATAATCAAAAAAGTCTTAAGGGATAGGATCATATTACTGATTGATCTACTATCCCTCAAGATACTGATTCATTAGTCATGTACTTTCCTTTCTTATGCTAATGTATTTTTACAAAGCAGATTCGATTTTGGAATTCCCTTTCCAGATATTTTCTTTGTAATTTTTATTAGAGTTTCTCTTTATTGCTTACAGATTTGATATCTGCAGTTCAACAAGATCCATCTCTTTACAACCTTTATATCTGTTTTAGATCGAAATCTCAATTAATACTTCAAATTGAAATTTCTTTTGGGTTTTCCTTTGTCTTATCTTCCTTGTTAGTTAAAATATACCCTCGCTTTTTTTAATTAAACATCTTTTTATAATTTTATTGCCTTTAAGTGTATATGTTCATTCTGTTGCCTCTTAAAAACCCAATCAATTTAACCCCGGCTTTTTTTGCCTTTTCTATGGCTGTATCCGTAGGTGCGGATCTGGAAACTAAAACCGGTATGCCTCTTAGCGCTACCTTCTCTACTATTTCTGATGACATCCTACCGGTAGTCAACACAATTTTATCACTAACATCCAGTCCTTGAAGCATGGCTTTTCCTAAGATTTTATCGAGTGCGTTATGCCTTCCTATATCGTCTCTAAATATCAATATTTCCGATTGGCTGCACAAAGCGCAGCTATGCACGCCTCCCGTCCGGTCAAAAAGTTCCGAAGACTTGTTGAACTGACGGAACAAATCAGATGTTTTTTCCGCATCGATATCTACTGACGTTATCTTTGAGTCAGCACCTTCTCTGACTACAGGATAAATCACCTTGCGTCCTTTTCCGCAGGCAGTAGTCACCGTCATTTCTCCCAAGAGCCGATCCCCAGAATACTTGAAAATATCCTCCCTGCTTATCTCTGCATCTGCCCTTCTTTTCCCTTCATCAATCTTTAGATTCAATAACTCCTTGCCCTTTAATATTACGCCTTCTGAATACAGGTATCCTGCCACAAGGTCCTCTAGGTTTATTGGCGTGCACAGCAGCGTTACAAAATAGTTCCCATTTATATAAATCACCAAATCGTATTCAACTGCTACTTCATCTTCCGTCTCAAAGACATTCCCCTTTATTTTTTTGATCTTCACCTTTCGGGTCGTTTCCACATCTTCTCTCCCTTCAGTAATTTTGATTTACCCTCTCCACGAAGCAGGCAAGTTCCTCCCTGGTATTCAAGTTATAAAACATATCCCAATCCGGGCTGAACCTTCTCGCAACTTCTTCTTCTATGAAGAAGGTATTGCATTTTTTCAGGCAATCGTACACCGCCCTCCCCCCACTGCCGAGATGCTTTTCAATCTCTTCTATCTGTGATGCGGAATAAAAAGCATTGAAGGGCTCTATCCACTCCTTATACCTTGCCACGCATGCTTGGGGTTTTATTATAGCTATCATCTCTTTCATCATGTGTATATATCCTATGTTCAACACCGGCATGTCACAAGCAAAAACAAAGGAATATCTGCTCGAAGATCTTTTCAACCCGGCATGGATTCCTCCCAAAGGCCCCATGCCCTTGATCTCATCTTCGATGATAGTATAAGGTGAGTCTTTATAAATATCTAAATCATTGGTAACGAGTATCAGCTCATCAAACTCTCCAGACAAAATATCTGTTATGCGGTCCATTAAGCTATTATTGCGCAAAATAATTTTTTGTTTATCAAAACCCATTCTGAGGCTCTTTCCTCCTGCCAAAATTATTGCGCTTCCAAAATCTTTCACTTATACTCCCTCCCTTCAGAGCTTCTCCAGGCTTACGGCGCTCACTTTAAGCTCAGGTATTTTTGCAATAGGGTCGATTACGGAATTGGTTAGATAATTAGCTCCGCCTTCGTAAAAATGAAAGGGCATGAATACCACGTCTTCTACCACCCCATCCGTTATTTTTGCCTTGGTTACTACGCTTCCTCGTCTAGACGAAACCCTGATCTTGTCTCCATCATTCACATCAAGCCTACTGGCCGTTACTGGATGTATTTCTATGTAGGATTCCGGGTAAAGGGCGTCTATCCCCCTCACTCTCTTTGTCATCGATCTGGTGTGATAGTGGTATAGCATCCTTCCGGTAGTCATTATGTATGGATAATCCTTATCCGGCACTTCAGCGCTTTTAATGTATTCCGCCGGTTTGAACAGCCCTTTGCCTCTGTCAAACTTCTCCCTGTGGAGAACCTTAGTTCCCGGATGTTTCCTCGTGGGACATGGCCATTGCAGTCCTTCAACCTCTAGCCTGTCATATGATATTCCGCCATATTGGGGGGTCAGTGCCGCGATTTCCTCCATGATATCTGCCGGTCCGCCGTAGCTTGCCCCATAACCAAGCCTTTTCATCAGCTCCATCAATATAACCCAATCAGGTTTGGACTCTCCAGGTGAATTTACTGCCTTTCTTATCCTTTGAACTCTTCTTTCAGTATTCGTGAAGGTTCCGTCTTTTTCTGCAAAAGCTGCGGCAGGAAGGACCACGTCAGCATATTCAGCCGTCTCGGTCAGGAAAATATCCTGCACTACGATGAAATCCGCTTTATCCAACGCCCTTTTAACATGCCCTGTATCCGGGTCAGAGACCACCGGATTTTCTCCCATGACGTACAATATTTTTATGGTCTTTTCATCAAGCCCGTTTACAACCTCCGTGATAGTCAGTCCAGCTTTGTCCGAAAGGGTTCTTCCCCAAGCCTTTTCGAACTTCTTCTTAGCCTTAGAATCAAATACCTTTTGATATCCCGGGTAATATCCAGGCAATGCGCCCATATCACATGCTCCCTGAACGTTGTTTTGTCCCCTTAAAGAATTCACTCCCGCGGATTCCTTGCCGATATTGCCGCATAAAAGCGCCAGATTGGAAACAGCCATTACCCCTTGGGTTCCCGTAGAATGCTGGGTCACTCCCATGGAATAGTATATTGCCCCTTTGTCTGCCTTCCCATACATCCTAGCTGCCTTAATCAAATCATCTTTATTTACTTCGCATATTTGGGCTACTACTTCCGGAGAGTAGTTCTCCATTACTTCTTTAAGCTCTTCAAAATTCTCAGTTCTGTCTCTTATGTAATCCTTATCTTCAAGACCTTCTTTTATTATTACATGCATGAGACCGTTAAAAAGAGCAACGTTTGTCCCCGGCTTTATTTGAAGGAAAACATCCGCTACTTTTGCGAGCTCGATTTCCCTAGGTTCAGCTACTATTAGGCTTGCTCCGTTAGCCTTCGCCTGTTTTATATGGGAGCCGATGACCGGATGAGTCTCGGTAGTATTAGATCCTGTCACGAATATCAGATCCGACCCTAGGGCTTCTAAATTGCTGTTGGTCATAGCTCCGCTTCCGAGGGTAGCGGCAAGGCCCGCAACAGTTGAAGCATGGCACAGCCTGGCACAGTGATCTATATTGTTAGTGCCGATAACAGCTCTAAACAGTTTTTGAAAAAGGTAGTTTTCTTCATTGGTGCATCGTGCAGATGAAAAACCTGCAATTGAATCTGCTCCAAACTCATCCTTTGCAGCAGTGATTTTATCTGTAATTAACCGATATGCTTCATCCCAGGTGGCTTGAACAAATCTGCCTTCTTTTTTTACCAAAGGCGTTCTAAGCCTATCGGGATGATCTATGAATTTATATCCGAATTTTCCTTTGACACACAGCATCCCGTTATTCGCTGCACCGTCTGACGGGGCTACTTCTACGACCTTGTTGTCTTTTATCAAAAGCTCCATCTGACATCCAACTCCGCAATATGGGCAGGTAGTCTTGATTTTTCTTGTCTCCCAGTACCTAAACCTCTCAGTCCTTCTCGGCACTAAAGCACCTACCGGGCAAGCGGATACGCAATTTCCGCAGGAAACGCATGTGGACTGGGATATAGGATCTTCAAAGGGGGGTGACACGTGGGTGTCAAAGCCTCTTCCACTCATCGTGATGGCGTGGGTTTGTTGAAGCTCCGTGCATATCCTGGTGCACTTTCCGCAAATTATGCATTTATTTCTGTCAAAAAAATAAAACTTGTTGGAATGATCTAGTGGATAATCTTTTTCATCACCACTTCTGAGCCTGGAATCCTTTACACCATACTCAAAACAATAATCCTGCAGCTTGCAGTTGCCTGCAGCTACACAAGTCATGCAATCCAGTGGGTGGTTTGAAAGAATTAGATCAAGAACCATCTTCCTTCCTTGAATAACCCTCTTGCTCCTAGTCTTTACGACCATTCCTTCAGTGGCCGGAAGCGCGCAGGAAGGTGCTAGGGCTCGCATCCCTTCAACTTCCACCAAGCACATCCTGCAAGCTCCCCCAATGCTTGAATCAAGGTGGGGATGGTGGCATAGAGTGGGTATCTTTATTCCCAAACTCTTCGTCGCTTCCAACACTGTCGTTCCTTTTTCAACTTCCAGCCAGTGATTGTCTATATTCAGTCTGATCATGCCAAGCTTCAACTCCTTTATGTTGTGATACCCTCCACCACTTCGTGTAATCGTTCTCATCGGCGTAGGAGAATCTCACTGAGATTTTATCCGATGATCAACAAAAGTCAATTTAGTTATCTTTGAGACGAATCTGCAAGCCTTTGGTAACAAAGGGCCCCGACAATTTGTTAATGCCTTGACATAACATCGCCAACAATTTAAGACCTACAATGACACTCAATGATATACTTGTATATATATGTGTGGCCTAGTTGTTTTTTTGTTATTAATATAACGCGCTTCTTGGCATGATTTGTTTGTCCTGAGTGAAATATTTAGCAATGCATCCCCGGCAAACTCCCCTATTGCTCAAAACAGCTTTTCCAGTATTACAAGATCAAGATACCTATCGAATTTATACCCTGCCTCCTTTATTGCTCCACACCTAAAAAAGCCTTCTTTCTCGTGCAATCTTATACTGGTCGTATTTTCTGAATCAATATACGCCAATGCCGCATGATATTCTTTTTCTTTGGCCTTCTGAAGTATTGCCTTCAAGAGTTTTCTTCCCAGACCTTTCCCTTGGTAGTCTTTTCTTAAGTAAACAGAATGCTCAATAGTTTTTTTAAACCCTTCAAACGGCCTGTATGGTCCGTAAGTTGCGAAACCAGCGACTACTCCATCTATTTCTGCTGCTATTATGGGTAACCCCGCCTTTTCCTTTTCGCTATGCCACTTCTCCATTTCCTCAGAGCTCTTGGAGGTGTAATGATACAGGGCTGTTGAATTTTCGATGTAATAATTGTATATCAAGGTTATTTCTTCAATGTCTTTTTTCTCTGCCGGCCTTAGCATTTCTTCCTCCCTATTCACTTTATTATGTATATTATACCTTATTTACTTGCACGTAAAAAGCCTTGAGCTAATTATTATTATTGGCTCAAGGCTTTGATTATTTTGTTTATTCTTGAAACAGTGGAGTTGAAAGGTATCTTTCTCCGGTGTCGGGAAGAACCACGACGATTGTCTTTCCCTTGTTTTCTTCTCTTTTGGCGATTTCAGTAGCTGCATGAAGCGCTGCTCCTGAGGAAATCCCTACCAACAGACCTTCGCTTGAAGCTATTTTCTTTGCAGTGGCAAAGGCATCCTCGTTTTTAACTTTAACAATTTCGTCTATGACACCTGTGTTTAAAACATCCGGCACGAATCCTGCGCCGATTCCCTGGATTTTATGTGGTCCTGGCTTTTCCCCTGATAGTATGGCGGAGTCAAAGGGCTCCACGGCAATTACTTTCAGATCAGGATTCTTCTGCTTTAAGGCCTCCCCTGCTCCTGTTATGGTTCCGCCTGTCCCGATTCCAGCAACAAAAATATCAACTTTTCCATCCGTGTCTCTCCAAATCTCTTCCGCTGTAGTTTCTCTGTGAATTTTAGGATTTGCAGGGTTCTTAAACTGCTGAAGTACAATGGCATTTGAGTTTTCTTTAGCCAACTCCTCCGCTTTGTTGATGGCACCCTTCATGCCTTCACTTCCCGGGGTAAGCACAAGCTCGGCACCAAGTTGCTTTAAAAGGTTTCTTCTTTCGACGCTCATCGTCTCCGGCATAGTCAGTATAAGCCTATACTTCTTTGCTGCAGCCACAAAAGCCAAGGCTATTCCAGTATTTCCACTTGTGGGCTCTATTATTACAGAGTCCTTGTTTAAAAGCCCTTTATCTTCTGCGTCCTTTATCATTGCATATCCGATACGGTCCTTAACGCTTCCCGCAGGGTTAAAGTACTCAAGCTTAGCCAGGATATCTCCCTGTGCCCCACTTTCCTCCTTGTAATTATTAAGTTGCAGCAACGGCGTATTTCCGATCAAGTCAACCAAGCTTTTTGCAATATTAGCCATTATTTTTCCTCCTTGTTTTATATATTATTATTCTTATCAACTTTATATGCTTTATTATACTTACCCTTTTTCTTGATGTCAAGAGCTATTTTATATATTAATTATATGTTTAGTCAGAATTAAGCGCCTGTTCAAAGTCTGCAATCAAATCTCCTGTATCTTCCAGACCCACGGAAATCCTGATTAGCTTATCCGATATACCAAGATCACTTTTCACTTCCTTTGGCATCGAGCCATGACTCATTTTCGTGGGGTAGGACACTATGGTCTCCACTCCTCCTAGGCTTACTGCAAGTATGCTTTCAACTTTGTTTAAAAAATCTTTTGCAGCTTTATCCGTTTTGGTTTCAAAAGACAAAACCGCCCCAGGTCCAAAAGATTGCCCGTCATGGATTTCCTTGTCCTGATGATCTTCCAGTCCCGGATAGTATACCTTTTCCACAGCTTCTTGATTTTTTAGCCATAAGGCGATTTTTTTAGCACTTTCCTGCTGGTAGTCCATCCTTACCTTCAGTGTCTTAAGACCTCTTAACAGCAGCCAACAGTCCTGTGGACCAAGAACCGCTCCAAAGCTCATTTGGACAAAATGTATCCTCTTAGCCAGAGCCTTGTCCTTGACCACTGCCAAGCCTCCGAGAACATCGCTATGGCCCCCAATAAATTTTGTTGCGCTGTGAATGACTATATCCACCCCCAGGTCTAGAGGTCTTTGCAGATAAGGTGACATAAAGGTATTATCCAGCATAGTTATAATTCCTTTGCTCTTGGCAATGGACGCAACCTTTTTTATATCCGTTACCTTCATCAATGGATTTGACGGAGTTTCTAAATATATGCCCTTTGTATTTGTCTTTATATTTCTTTTTATTTCTTCAATATCCGTCATGTCCACAAATGTAGTCTCGATTCCAAAATTGGGAAACAGCCCGCTTGCCACTCTATAGGTTCCTCCGTATACATCCTTGCATACGAGAAGATGATCTCCTTGGGAAAAAATCGACAAAACTGAGGATGTTGCAGCCATGCCGCTAGAAAATGCATATCCGTTAGTGCCGTTTTCAAGCAAGGCAATAGTCTTTTCCAAAGCTTCTCTCGTAGGATTTTGGGATCTCGAGTACTCATATTCGCCGTCGCAATCCGCACTTTTTTGACTGTACGTTGATGCCTGATATATAGGTATGCTAAGTGCTCCGGTATATTTATCAGTTTCAAACCCGTTTCTGATAAGTTTTGTAGAAAAATCCATCAAACAACCTCCTCATTTCTAATAGCTATCACCTCTATCTCCACTGAGGCACCTTTGGGAAGAGCTGAAACCTCTATGCATGATCTCGCAGGATAAGGTTTTCCCAGCAGGCTTGAATAGGCTTCATTTACCGCATCAAAATCCTTGAGATCAGTCAAGTAGATGACCGCCTTTAAAATATCATCATAGGTGAGGCCCTCTTCATTTAGGACTGCTCCGATGTTTTTCATGACCTGCTCCGTCTGCTTTTTTGCATCACCCTCTACAAGCCTTCCCGTCTCAGGGTCTAAGGGTATCTGCCCCGAAAGATATACCGTGCTTTCAGTTGCTATCCCTTGTGAATATGGTCCAACCGCTTTTGGGGCCTTGTGGGTATTTATCTCTTTTTTCATGACTACCTCCCTAAATGTAATACATCAAATCCGATTCTCCTATAGATGCCTTGTACCCCTGTGCCAATTCTTCCAAGGTAATCGACTTTACAACATCTTCTATGCTGATATTAATTTTTCTCCATAGCATGTCTTTTAAATAATATTGAATGCTGTCCTTTTGAGATTCAGCCTCCTTGCTCTCATCAATGACGGAAAGATCGCCTTCCAATGTACTCAGTATCATCCCTGCAGTTATTTCTGATGGATCCTTGGCAAGAAGATATCCTCCTTGAGCACCTTTAACGCTTTTTACCAGTCCAGCTTTTCTGAGAGTCGAGAAAACTTGTTCTAAGTAATTATTTGATATTCCCTGTCTTTGAGCGACATTGCTAAGAGGCATGTGATCTCCTGCAGAATATACCGCCAAATCCACCATCGCCCTAATTCCGTATCTTCCTTTTGTGGATATTTTCATATTTTCACCCCATTTACCACTATTCCTATTTGTTTTATATATTATTATACTATACCCATTTAAATGCGTTGTCAATAAAAAAACAGCTTGAGCATTAACTCAAACCGCTTTCCCATCTTCTTTACAGCATTTCTTAATTATAAATTTTTCAATAGCATATGCCACTCCGTCCTCTTCTACGGACTTTGTGACAAAATCCGCATGATCCTTGACGTTTTTAATGGCATTGCCCATAGCTATACCTGTCCCAGCCACTTCCAGCATCGAGATGTCATTTTCTGCATCTCCTATGGCCATTACATTTTCCATGGGTATTTCAAGCTGCTCGGCAAGACCTTCCAACGCCATTCCTTTGTCAAGGCACTTTGGATATATCTCCATATGTTTTTCAAACCCGTATTCCACATTCACGCATTCCCCGTACTTTTCCTCAAAATAATCTCTTAACGCATCAAGGGTGTGGTCTTCGTCCATAAACATGAACTTGTTCATTTTGTTTTCTAGTATGAATTTCTTCATATCATCGACAACGATGACGTTGTCTTTTTCCTTTGCCAATAGTGAAATAGTGGGCTGGTTGCGATGCTCTTCCGAAACATATACGTTAAGTCCTGCAAAAAGGCTATATGGAATTTCTTCTTCCTCAAGCTTATTATATATGCCCAATGCTATCTCTTTTTTCATCTCGTTTTCGATAATCGCCTTGCCTGTCTTTAAGTCCAAAACTATGCCACCATTTGTTGTAATTCCGTATTCTTCAATCCCTAAGTCTTCTAGATATCGCTTCATGCTGTAATAGTTTCTGCCGGATATCAACACCACATAAACCCCAAGCTTTTTTGCTGCCATAACCGTATTTATAACCTTTTTAGATATATTCGGTCTCTCAAAATTGATCAACGTGCCGTCTATATCAATTGCCAGTAATTTTATCATTTTTTCACCTCTTTTAAATCCTTCCAAATACATGCTTGTCCAAAGCAAGCTTCACTCCGTCATTTTCAACATGGCCAGTAATCTCCATTGCATGGGACTTTACATTTTCAGATGCATTGCCCATAGCCACAGATATCCCAGCCGTCTTAAACATAGGTATGTCATTTTCTGAATCACCTATGCACATGGTCTCTTCTTTTAGCACACCGTAGTGTTCCATCATAAAGCTTAACGCTTTGCCTTTGTCCGCCTTATTTGAATACACTTCAAGCAGAGTCTCCATACTGAAATCCGCGTTTAATACCTCGCCGTAGCTAGTCAGAGAAAACTCCTTGATTGTATCGAGGTTATTTTTCGCTCCCACCATCATCAGCTTCGCCGAGGGATAATCCTTAAGATTTTCGTATATATCCTCGATATAATGAAATTCCTGATTAAGAGCCTTAATATAATCCCTAGGCAAGGAATCAAAACCCTTTGTATATACCTTGCAGTTTGAAAAATTTATAGGGACTGTTCCCACAGAAATACTCTTTTCCACTACAGATCTTGCAATATCGTAAGGAATCGTCTCTTGATAAATTACCTCTTCGTCTTCAATGCTTACTATTTCCGCTCCGTTAGCCGATGCTGCAATGCCTTTCAGACCAAGCTCATGTATATAATCCTTCATCCCAAAATAGTTTCTTCCTGAAAGCAAAACGACCTTAACTCCATTGTGGTAAGCTTTAAGGATCGATTCCCTGACAACCGCGCTTATTTTGTTGTCTTCCCTTATGAGTGTTCCGTCAATATCCAGGGCCAATAACTTTATCATCTTCTACCTCCGTGTTGGTTATGTTTATATTATACCCTAATCAGGTATGTTTGACACGTAATACAAACTACGGCTTCAAAACGACTTTTATGGCCTCACCGCTTTTTGCCATTTCTACGCCCTTCATTGCATCCTCTAGAGGCAGAACATGAGTCACATATCTGTCGGCCTTTATTTTTTTATCGGCAATCAAGTCAAAGGATCTGGCATTTTGCATATGGTCATAACCAAAATGTCCCAAAATAGTGATCTGCTCATAGTGTACGAAGTTGCTATCTATCAATGTCATCTCGCCCTTTGGAACTCCACCAAAAAATACCACCTTTCCCCTTTTGCA
Organism: Alkalibacter saccharofermentans DSM 14828; assembly: GCF_900128885.1. Taxonomy (NCBI): domain Bacteria; kingdom Bacillati; phylum Bacillota; class Clostridia; order Eubacteriales; family Eubacteriaceae; genus Alkalibacter; species Alkalibacter saccharofermentans. The sequence continues at coordinate 179,978 of NZ_FQTU01000002.1, read as the reverse complement.
TGCCATTTTAATGGCTTGCCCCTGGGCTTTAGTGCTGGGGTTTGCCGATATGACTACTTCTGCACCCCATCCTCCTGTTATTTCCCGGACTCTTTTTACAGGATCAACTTCAAATGGATCAATGATAAAGTCTGCTCCAAACTCACGAGCCTTTTCAAGCCTTATCCTTGAAGGCTCAACAGCTATTACTCTTTTAGCGCCTCTTAGCTTTGCAAGTTCAAGTTGAAGACATCCTATTGGTCCCATGCCTATTACTACCACAGTATCCCCCAAAGTGACATTGGCGTATTCCTGGCATGAAAAAACCGATGATAGCGGCTCGGTCATTACTGCCTCTTCATAGGACATGTCATGTGGCATCTTTATTACCTGACCCTTTTTTATGATATCCTCTGTCACGATCATGTATTCGGCAAATCCACCGGGTATGGTAGTCCCTGGTACCGTAAGGTTTTCGCACTGTCCCAGCCACCCCCTTTTGCAAGCAGGACATTCGTAGCAGGGAACAAGGGGGGAAACATATACTCTTTCACCTGGTGAAAAACCTTTAACTCCTTCGCCAATTTCTACGATTTCTCCGGCAATTTCATGTCCCAGTATCTGCGGATACTCAAGCCTGTGATGTCCGTGGATTATGGTTCTGATATCCGACCCGCAAAGGCCCACTCCATGTACACGAATAAGCACCTCTTCTTTCTTGCATACCGGAGTTTTTACATCCTCTATCCTTAAATCTTCAGGTCCGTACAATAATGCCGCTTTCATAAGTCTCTCCTCCTGGAATGAGCAAAGCACACAGCTTGATAATCGCACCATGTGCTCTGTAATCTCATTTTTTATTTTTTTAAATCAAAATATTCAGATACGTCTTCCTTGCCCCATGAATCCACAATAGCAGCAAGCTCCTTATGTTCCTTAGCATATTCTCCCAAGCTGACTCCCTGCATCGTCGCTTCTATTGCTTGTCTCATAGATTTAGCACCTGCCGTGGCGCCCATGGGATGACCGTGGATTGCCCCGCCTGCTGCCAAACAAATATCAGTCCCCAGCTCCTTCATAGTTTGTGGAACTGCTCCCTGGGTCATGCCTCCTGATAAAAGCGGCAACATAGGCTTGATTCCAAACAGCTCTTGTCTGGCCATTAAAACCTGCTGCTGACACTTGCTTTTTACAACAGGGAACTTGCCGTATGGACTTGTGATAATCTGCATATCGGCACCGCACATCCTAGCCAGTTTTCCTACCAAGAGAGGTGAGCTTATCCCCTGATAAGGAGATCCGAATGTTGTTCCCGAGAAATCGATATGAGCCATAATAGGAACATTTATGTTGGGATCCTCTGCAATCATTTTTGCTGCTGAAAATCCTATTGTATAGAAGTTCATCATCAGCGCATTGGCCCCTGCGTCAATCGCTCTGTACGCATTGTCTTTCAGCTTGCTTATGTCATCTGTAATATTTGGAGTGTATAACGTTTTTTCACCGGTTTCTTCGTCTGCGCTTTTAATAGCCGCCATTATGGCTTTTACTCTGTCTTCCAAGGGACAGTATGCAGGGTTTCCCGGTAAAAGCTCATCGTCTTTGATGAAGTCTCCGCCTCCAAGAGCGACCTCGTATGCCATATTCGCTCCTTCTTCAGGAGTCCAGCCTATGTCGGGCTTTATCATATTGTTTACAAATGGTCTTTCTTTTACTCCCAGCAAATCCCTGATTCCTTCTATTCCGAACTTCGGTCCTTTGAAGCCCTTTATCCAAGATTCGGGGAAAGCTATGTCCATAAGTTTTAAATATGGAATCTGAGCAATGTTTCCTATAACCGAAGACAAAAGCATCGGTATCTGAGGATCAAAATTTATAGAAGGAAAAGCTATCTGCACTACGTACTTTCTGTTTACCTCTTCCTTTGGCACGATAAACTCATAATCCGGCAAAGCATAAACGGCAACTACCTTTCCGGTATGCTTCCGTCTTATCTTCTCATGCTCTCCCGGCACTGCCGTCCAGGTGCTGGTGGTCTGCTCCTCGGCTATGGCCACAACGTACTTTAATATGTCTGATGAATCAGTCTCAATATAATATGTCGCTATTATGTCGTCTTTTGCCATACTTACTTCCGGAAATCCAAAGCTTAGATCATTCATACTTTTACCTCCCAGTTAATGGTTTGACTAGACATGTTCACCTTAATATTAACCCTCTTCTAAAGTATTTTCAATATTGAATATATTTTCAATAGAACAAAAGCTCCTCTTTTCACTTTCTTGATTACAAGAAAATTGCATTAAAACAAACCAGAGCCTGCTATAGGCCCTGGTCTATATAATATCTTTTACTTCCCGTATTCTGACAGCTCGTATACGTCGGTCTTGTTTTCTGAAATCTTTTCGTGGAGTATATCTATCATCGCTCCAGCCTTGTCCAGATTTGTCATAAGCTCCACTGATGATTCTATGGCTGTCCTTCTTATTGCAAAGCCGTCTCTTTTAGAGTCGTTGCCTTTTGTAGGAGTATTGAACACCATATCGATGCCCTGCTCTCTTATTACGTCTATTATTGTAGGGTAGCCTTCCTCGATCTTATTGATTCTTGAAGCCTTTATTCCCATTTCGTCCAGTCTCTTTGCCGTGTTTTCAGTGGCATAGAATTCATATCCCATTTCCGCCATCTTTTTCGCAAGAGGCATGAACTCTTCCTTGTCTTTGGGTCTTACTGTTGCGACGACCTTTCTCTTTCTTGAAGACATGTCAACTCCCGCTGCAATGAGGCCTTTGTACAGAGCCTCTTTAAAGTTTTCTCCAACACCCAGAACCTCTCCGGTGGATCTCATCTCAGGACCCAAGCTGGCCTCTACCTTCGGCAGCTTCTCCGTTGAAAATACCGGAACCTTCACGCATGTAAGCTTAGCTTCAGGATAAACATCTCTTCCGTATTCCATATCTTTTAGCTTTTCGCCCATCATAACCTTGGTTGCTATATCGATGACAGGAACTCCCGTTACCTTGCTGATATAAGGAACGGTACGGCTTGATCTTGGGTTTACCTCTATTATGTAAAGCTCTCCGCTGTTTTCAATAAACTGTATGTTGACCATCCCTTTTACCCTTAATGCTACAGCCATCTTTTTAGTGTAGTCCAAAATCTTTTCCTTTATGGAATCGCTGATGTTTACAGGTGGATATATGCTGATGCTGTCTCCGGAGTGTATTCCAGCTCGCTCAAGGTGCTCCATTATGCCTGGGATAAGGATATCCTCTCCGTCGCATATGGCATCTACCTCTATTTCCATCCCCTCGATGTACTTATCTATCAAAACAGGGTTTTTCCCGTCCTTTTCAAATGCGTCCTTGAGGTAAAATTCAAGCTCACTGTCATCGTAGCATATCTCCATGCCCTGTCCCCCGAGAACATATGAAGGCCTTACCAAAACCGGGTATCCTAGCTGGCTTGACCACTTCATGCCCTCTTCCATGTTCCAGACGCCCTTGCCCTTGGGACGGTCTATGTTTAGCTTTTCAAGTATCTCTTCAAACTTTTCTCGATCTTCCGATTCGTCGATGGAATCCGGATCTGTCCCCAGTATAGGCACGTTCATCTCCTTAAAGAATCTCGCAAGCTTGATGGCCGTCTGACCTCCAAACTGCAAGATCACCCCATCAGGCTTTTCCTTTTCGATGATGTTGTAGGTATCCTCCTCAGTCAAAGGCTCAAAGTAGAGCTTATCCGAAATATTAAAATCTGTACTTACCGTTTCAGGGTTGTTGTTTACTATGATCGTCTCTATGCCCATATCCCTCAAAGCTTTAACGCAGTGAACGCTGCAGTAGTCAAACTCTATGCCCTGGCCTATCCTTATAGGACCCGAACCTATTACCATGACTTTTTTGCCGCTGTTGCATACTACTTCGTCTTCCTTGTCATATGTAGAATAGTAATAGGGCGTAAGTGCCTCGAACTCTCCTGCACAGGTATCCACCATTTTGTATGAGGCTATGATGTCCCACATTCTTCTAAGCTCGTATATGTGGTTCGGCTCGGTCTTAAGCAGATCCGCCAACCCCTTGTCCGAAAACCCTTTTTGCTTTAACATGGTCAGCTTCTCTTTGGTGAGCTGGTCTACATTCATTAGTTTAAGCTTTTCCTCTTGATCGACGATCCACTTTATTTTGTCCAGGAAGAATATGTCGATTCCCGTATCCTTTGAAAGCTTGTGCATGTCGTATCCCCATCTTAGCATCTCTGCCAGATAGAACATCCTCTCGTCGTTTGGATACAGCACTTTTTCCTTAAGCTCTGCCAGGGTAAGCTCTTTTGCGCCTTTATGGTCTAAAGCGTACTTTTTTATTTCAAGAGATCTAAGCCCCTTTAAGAACGCGCTTTCAAAGTTGTTTCCTATAGCCATGACTTCACCTGTAGCCATCATCTTAGTTCCCAATTTTCTGTCAGCTCCGTAGAACTTGTCGAAAGGCCACTTTGGTATCTTGATTACAACGTAGTCAAGGCTTGGCTCAAAGCAAGCGTAGGTCTTTTTTGTAACTGCATTTTTTATCTCATCCAAGCCGTATCCAAGAGCTATCTTTGCAGCTACTTTGGCAATTGGGTATCCTGTCGCCTTTGAAGCTAGCGCCGAAGAACGGCTAACCCTTGGGTTTATTTCAATTACAGCGTACTTGAAGCTATGAGGATCTAGCGCTAGCTGAACGTTGCAGCCCCCTTCTATGCCTACCGCTTCAAGGATATCAAGAGATGCCTTCCTTAGCATCTGATATTCCTTGTCACTTAGAGTCTGGCTGGGAGCCACTACTATGCTGTCTCCAGTGTGTATTCCTACAGGATCTATATTCTCCATATTACATACGGTAATACAGTTGCCCTTGGAGTCCCTCATTACTTCATATTCTATTTCCTTCCAACCCTTGATACTCTTCTCTATAAGCACTTGGCTTACTCGGCTCAGCTGAAGGCCTCTGGATGCAATGGCAACAAGCTCTTCTTCCGTTTCTGCAATCCCACCACCTGCGCCTCCAAGGGTGTATGCCGGCCTTACCACTACAGGGTATCCCAGGTCAAGAGCGTAGCTTTTAGCCTCCTCGAGGCTGACTACAGTCTTGCTTTCTATAACCGGCTGGTTTATTTCATCCATCAAGGCTCTAAACTCTTCCCTGTCTTCGCCTTTTTTGATTGATTCTATGGAAGTTCCTATTACCTTTACGTTGTATTTTTCCAGTATCTTCTTGTCGAAAAGCTCTATTGCCATGTTAAGGCCTGTTTGGCCCCCCATACCTGCCAGAAGGCTGTCAGGACGTTCCCTTGCTATTATCTTTTCAACGTACTCCAAGGTTATCGGTTCGATATACACCTTGTCCGCCACTTCTCTGTCAGTCATTATGGTAGCCGGGTTTGAGTTGATAAGGACTACCTCTACCCCTTCCTCTTTTAGGCTTTGACATGCCTGGGCTCCGGAATAGTCAAACTCTGCCGCCTGGCCGATTACAATGGGCCCCGAACCTATGACCAGTACTTTCTTTACATCTTCTCTTTTAGGCATTGTGACCCACCTCCTCCAATACTTCTATGAAATGCTCAAATATATAATCAGAATCCGATGGTCCCGGTGAAGCCTCCGGGTGAAACTGTACGCTCATCACCGGTTTATCCTTGTGTCTTAGCCCCTCTATGCTCTCATCATTCATGCTCACGTGAGTAACTTCCATGCTCTCAGGCACCTTTGTCACCACATAACCGTGATTTTGACTAGTTATATACACCCTGTCCTGTTTAATGTCTTTAACCGGGTGGTTGCATCCCCTGTGACCGAATTTAAGTTTTTTTGTCTCTCCTCCAAGGGCTAACGCTATCAGCTGATGCCCCAGGCAGATTCCGATAGTAGGCTTTTTATCTACAAGCACCTTTACATTTTCTATAATATCCATATAATCCTTTGGATCTCCAGGTCCGTTTGACAAGAACACCCCGTCAGGATTTACCCCAAGCACTTCTTCCCAGCTTGCAGTGGCGGGGAAAACCGTTACTTTACAGTTTTTTTCCTTGAAAGACTCAATAATATTATTCTTGATTCCAAAGTCCATCACGGCAACGTGCTTTCCTGTTCCTTCTACTATATAGCTTTCCTTTGTTGTTACTTTATAGACAGCTTTTGAATTGTCATATGCTCCAAGTTTTTTCCTAAGCTCTGTAGCTGTTAGCATCCTAGTTGTTATTACGCCCTTCATGGTCCCTTTTTCTCTAATTGTCTTTGTCAGTGCTCTGGTATCAATTCCCTCCAACCCTGTGACTCCGCTGTATTTAAGGTAGCTGTCCAAGTCCATCTCGCACCTGAAGTTGCTTGGGCTTTTGGATCTTTCCCTTACGATCAGCGCTCTTATTTTTGGACCGTCTGATTCAAAGTCTTCCAAGTTGATTCCGTAGTTGCCGATCAGTGGATAGGTCATGGTGACGATTTGACCGTAATATGATGGGTCTGTCATAAGCTCCTGATAACCTGTCATCCCTGTATTGAAGACGACCTCCCCAGAAATCTCCTGTATCTTTCCAAAAGCAGTTCCTTCAAATATCATGCCGTTTTCTAATTGCAAATATGCTCTCATTTTACCCTCCAATTACATGTTTCCCCTGCTGCCAGGCTTTACCACAGGCTCTCCTGCTTTGCAGGCAGGACAGTCTGAAGCGTCAAATGTTTCTATGTTAAGCTTGACGGCGCTAAAAACAGGCATTCCCACTTCAACGCCTTCAGGCCTTCTGTCTGCTATACATGCGACTCCCACCACTTCGGCGCCAAGGGCTTCTAATACCTCTTTGGTCTCTATAGTGGATTTTCCCGTGGTGACTACGTCTTCTGCGATTATGACTTTTTCGCCTTTTATAATTTCAAAGCCTCTTCTTAGCTCCATTTGCCCGTCTTTTCTTTCGGTAAATACCGCTTCCTTTCCTAGCTGTCTTCCCAGCTCGTAGGATACGATTACTCCTCCCATCGCCGGACCTACCACCTTTTCTATTCCAAGACCTTTAATCTTATCTACTACAGGCTCTAGGACCTTGGCTGCCTTGTCCGGAAACCTTAGCACCTTTGCACACTGAACGTAGCCTTTGCTGTGCTTTCCCGATGACAGAAGGAAGTGACCCTCCAAAAACGCTTCTGTTTCCTTTAATATATCTATTATCTGTTTATCCATTTCCACTACCTCCAGTTTTATGTTATGGCTTTTTTATCTATATAATGCCTCTTATCTCTGATATGTTCTTAAGTCCATTGTCCTCACAGTACTTCTCAAGGCCTTCTACTATCTCTTTGCCCAGATTTGGATTCGGAAAGTTCCCGGTGCCTATCTGAATAGCTGTGGCTCCTGCCATAATAAATTCTACAGCATCCTGCCAGGAGCTTATGCCCCCAAGACCTACTACCGGTATGGATACAGCTTTTGCTGTCTGATGCACCATCCGAAGAGCGATAGGCTTTATTGCAGGACCTGAAAGTCCCGCATACATGTTGCTGAACACGGCCCTTTTGTTTCTAATGTCTATAGCCATGCCCTGAAAGGTATTTACCAAGGACACTGCATCAGCCCCGTTTTCCTGACATGAAATTGCAATGTCAGACACGCTTGGAGCGTTTGGAGAAAGCTTGACCATTACCGGGTGCTTGCTTATTTTTTTTATTTCCCGGGTAATAAATCCTGCGCTATCGCACTGCATCCCAAAGGCCATGCCCCCAGCCTTTACATTTGGGCAAGATATGTTAAGCTCGATGAAATCTATGGGATATCCATTAAGAATGCTTGCGCCTTCCAGATATTCTTCCAGATTGTCTCCACCCAAGTTTACGATAAGCATGGAATCTATAGCCTTCATCTTCGAAATGCTGTTTTCTACAAAAGCTTTTACACCAGGATTCTCAAGACCGATGCTGTTTAAAAGACCACTTGGTGTTTCCCAAAGCCTGATCCCATTGTTTCCCGGTTTAGGATTAAGGGTAAGCCCCTTTGAAGATATTCCTCCTAAGACAGAAGGATCATAGTAATCCTTGTAATCTTCTCCGTATCCGTATGTTCCTGATGCAGCTATCACCGGGTTTTTCATTTCATAATCAACCAGTTTAGTAACGAGTCTACTCAAAGAATACTTCACCTCCCTCAAATACCGGACCTTCCTTGCAAGTCCTCTTGTTTCCACCTTCAGTCTTGCATGTGCACCCTAAGCAAGCTCCGACGCCACAGGCCATTCTCTTTTCCATGGAAACGTAAACCTTTGATTCGTAAGGCTTAGATCTTTCAAAGGCTGCCTTCATCATTATCTCCGGTCCGCACGTAAGTATGGTCCCAGCATTTTCATAATCCACGAAATCCGTTATATATCCGCCGTAGCGTACTATTACTTCGGCATCTAAGCTTTCAAATTCTTTTGCAGCGTCACTTTTATTTTCAAACCCCAGATATAGCTTGATATTTTTATTTGGGTCTCTTTTTTTAAGCTCCTTGGCCGTATGATATAGGGGGGCAGTTCCTATTCCGCCACCTATCAAAGTGACAGTATCCTCCTTGATGTCCGGAAATCCGTTCCCGTATGGACCGTGAAGAACAACCTCCATGCCCTTTGTCATCTTAGACAAGATCTCTGTTCCTTCTCCCACGACCCTGTACAAAAAGCTCGTTGTCATGCCGTCCCAGTCAAAAATGCTGATTGGTCTTGAAAGAAGAGGGTACTTATCCCATCCCCTGACCATATAGAACTGTCCAGGGCTTGATTTTTTTGTACAATCCGTTTTCATGAGATACATTCCGTCTCCCAAGTTTTTATTTTCGATAATCACAGCCAACGGGTTATATCCCCCTTCATAGCCAAAGCGGCATTTCTAATATGTTGTGCATAATCCGTATCTTCTGTCTTGTTCTTGTGAGCAGTTATCAGCCCCCTAGAAGAATTTACTACCGCACAGGCACTTTCCTTTAAAATCCTGGCAAGGTCTTTTCCCGTTCCTCCCTGGGCGCCGTATCCAGGCACTAGAAAAAACATGTTCGGATATGTTTTTGACAGCATATAAAACTCATCAGGGTAGGTTAATCCCACGACAGATCCTATGGAGCTAAATCCGCTTTCTCCTATAAATCCTTCTCCCCATTTTTTTATAAGATCTCCCATGTGAAGGTAAACTTTTTGTCCACCTGCTTCTACATCTTGAAGATCCACTGCGCTTTTGTTTGAGGTCCTCAATAGCACGAAGAGTCCTTTCCCTTTTTCTTTAAGGTATGGATAAAATGGCGATATGGCGTCTTCTCCCATATATCCGTTTACCGTAATTATATCAGCTTCGAAATCTCCTTGAAAATGTCCCGTGGCGTACTTTTCTCCCGTTGCTGCGATGTCCCCTCTTTTTATGTCCCCTATTGAAATAGATCCGCTTTCCCTTATATAATCCATGGTCTTTGCATAAGCCTTCATGCCTTCCAGCCCAAGGGCCTCATAGTATGCTATTTGAACCTTGTAGCATGATACGATGTCTTTTGTATGATCTACTATGTCTTTATTAAACTTAAATATCTTATCTGCAACCCCTTCGCCAAGATCGCTTATGCACTTTGGCAAGTAGCTTTCATCTGTATCAAGGCCCAGGCAGACCGGACTTTTACCCTTTGCTTCGTTGTAAAGATTATCTATTATCATATTTGATTTCTCCCCTTTTTATAGTCATAAGGATTTTCCCCTTTACCTTTCGCCCTGCAAAGGGAGTGTTTTTCCCCTTTGACAAAAAGCTTGCCGGGTTGATTTCGTATTCTTCTTTCAAATCTGCCAGTACCAGGTTCGCTTCCATCCCAGGCTTTATCTTGCCCATGTTAAGTCCCAACATCTTTGCAGGCTTTTCACTTAACATTTCGCTTAACTTCGATATATCTATGCCATTTTTTTCAAATACCGTGTGATAAGCTGAAAATGCGTATTCAATATTTGATATCCCTGGCATTCCTTTTTCCTTATCCTCAAAGCTGTGGGGGGCATGATCAGTTGCGCAAACGTCTATCTTCCCTGATTTAATTCCCTCCAGCAAGGCCTCTACGTCCTTTTCCGAGGCAAAAGGCGGGGCCACCTTGTAGTCTAATCCATAATCGAAAATATGGTGCGGCGTTACCTCACAGGTTATGTTTATCCCTTCATCTTTGGCCTTTGCTATTGCATCTAGCGTGGACTTTAGGCTTATATGGCATATATGCAGGTTCCCCCCCACTTTCTTAGCAGTTTCAACATATTTTTCAACCATTTCCGTCTCCGGCTCGCAGTGGCAGGAAAGTATGAAGTCCAGATCCTTTGAATTAACAAGAGCTTTTTTCATCGCCTCTTCATCTCCCATGTTCTTTCCGTCATTGGAAAACATCTTGGTAAGGGGTCTTATTTTTTCAAAGTTTACAAATGAGGTCTCATCATCTTCAAAGCCCTTTGTTACTGCGCTTACCTGAGTGAGATCGCAAAGATTCAGCTTTTCGGATCTTTGCATTATTGTTGCTATCTTTTGTTCATCGTCCATTACTGGATTTGTATTGGCCATTGCGCATAAATGGACAAATCCACCTTTTAGAGCGGCGCTCATTCCAGTCTGAAGGTCTTCCTTGTATTCATATCCCGGCTCTCTTAGATGAGCATGCATGTCTATAAAAGCAGGCATCAGCGTCATGCCCCGACCATCAATGATATCTTCTCCTAAATCCATCATTTTTTCCGTCACCTCTTTAATGGTGCCGCCCTCTATTACCACGCTTCCTTTTAAAGCTTTTTCGCAGTCGACTAAGGTTACATTTGTTATTATCATATTTCCTCCTAAAGTGATGTATGGGAATCACAGTATTCGCATCTGTAAGTTCTTTTTTTCGGGTCAGCCAAAATAAAATCTATGTCTCTTACCTTTTCGTACTGGGTTATGCACCTGGGATTTTTACATTTAAGAATTCCTGTAACCCTTTGGGGCAGTTTAAGCTTTATCTTGTCTACCCGCTCTCCGTTTTCTATAATATTGATGGTTATATACGGGTCTATCAGGCCCAATACCGTAAGATCAAGGGGAATGTCTGTTTCTATCTTAATTAGATCTTTCTTTCCCATCTTATTGCTTGGTATATTTCTCAGGAGCACCACTACGTCTTCTATTTCATCTAGCTTAAGCTGTGAAAATATCTTGTAGCCTTGTCCTTGGCTTATGTGGTCTAAAACGATGCCTTTTTTAATCTTGGATACATTTATCATGCTCATACCTCCAACTCCAAAAGCTTCATTATCAGTGCCATTCGCACGAACATTCCAAACCTGGCCTGTTCAAAATAAACCGCCCTTGGATCATCATCCACTTCATCAGATATTTCATTTACCCTTGGCAATGGGTGCATTATTATCATATCCTCTTTTGCATTTTGCAGCTTCAGATTATCTAAAATATAGTAGTCTTTTAGCCTCTCGTATTCTTCTTCACTTACGAACCTTTCTCTTTGTACCCTGGACATGTAGAGAATGTCAGCCTGATCTATCACCATTTCTAAGTTGTCCGTTTGAGTATATGCCGTATCGTGAAGTTCATCCAAAATATAAGCCGGCATTTTAAGCTCATCTGGAGAAATAAAGATGAACTTTACATTTTCGTACCTGCTCATAGCCTTGACCAGAGAGTGTATTGTTCTACCGAATTTAAGGTCGCCACAGACCGCAATCACGTGGTTGTCAAAATGTTTTTTGTAGTGCCTTATAGTCAATAGATCCGTAAGAGTTTGGGTGGGGTGCTGATGGCCTCCGTCCCCTGCGTTTATAACCGGCATTTGGGGAGAATGCTTTGAAGCCAGCTTTGCCGTCCCTTCCCTGGGGTGCCTTATTACCGCTATGTCTGCATAACAGCCTACAGTCCTAATGGTATCTGCAAGAGTCTCTCCCTTTGAAGTTGAGGATGCGCTTGGGTCGTCAAAGCCTATGACTTGGCCGCCAAGCCTTAGCATCGCCGCTTCAAAACTAAACCTGGTTCTTGTCGATGGCTCAAAAAAAAGACTGGCCAATAATTTTCCTCTGCAAACATCCAAGTAATTCTTAGGGCTTGCAATTATATTATCTGCCAGTCTGAAAAGTTCATCCAGTTCCTCTATGGTAAAGTCTCTCGGTTCGATCAAGTGTTTAGTCTTATTCATGGGTTCAACTCCGTTCGTTTTATTTCGAAAAAAAACCTTCCCAAAAACATGAGAAGGCATAATAAACACGAATACATCTTGGTCTTAAGACATATGCTTTAAGTTCAATGGATTTATGCATACCTTCCTAGTATCTCGTACTAAGTTAAAAGTAGTTTTTTTATTATTACCATGATACAGGACGCCAAGGCCTTTGTCAATGAAAATCAAAAGACATTATCTGTCAAATCAATACCTGTCAGTCTTATTTATTCCCTCAAGGCTGTCGCTGATTTTAACCCCTGCCCGTTCATAGGCTTCTTGAAGTATCGACACTGCGCTTCTTACTCCTATACCAAACCTGTCGCATCCGGCATTTTTCATCTCAAGCAGCGTATCTAAATCTCTTACTCCACCGGCAGCTTTAATGAATGCGCCATCTCCTATGATTTCCTTGATTATCTTTATCGTATCCACTGTAGTCGGCTTAGGACCCCATCCCGTTCCCGTCTTGACGTAGGCAACTCCTGCCTTTACCGCTATTTCGCTGGCCTTTTTAATTTCATCATCAGTGAGGTAGCATATCTCTATTATGCTTTTTACCGGGACTTCACCTGCCGCATCCACAACTGCCTTTATGTCTTCTTCGACCAATTTATAGCCTCCCGATTTAAAGGCGCTTACGTTCATCACCATGTCAAGCTCCTTGCACCCAAGGCCTATCATTTCCTTTGCAGTTGCAATTTTTATAGCTGTCGTCTCTGCTCCCGCCGGAAAAGAAACGACTCCGGTCACTACCGCATCCGAAACGTCTGCAAGGCGGTCTATGGTGTATTTTGTTATCCATGGCATTGGGCTTGCGCAAATGCAGTCGTATTTTATGACTATATCTATCATCTTGTCAACTTCTTCCATGGTAACATCCGTTCTGACAGCGCTAACATCCATCATCCTGCCTATCTTTGTCAAATCGATTCCCTTCATTATATAACATCCTCTCTAATTATTATTACTCCCAAGTTTAAAGGTAATTACCTTTACTTCACTCTAACACAGCACAGAGATATTGTGAATACATTTAATTGATTTTAACTCAAAAAGATAATAATGTTTGCATTTTTATTCGAAGCGGAACTTTTTACCCCTTTCTTCGTCTAACCAATTATAGGAGGTGTCATTTATGAAAAGCAAGTACCTTATAATCGCAGTATTTGTGCTGATTTCTGTGGTCATAATCTCTTCATGCGGCGGAACGTCAGATGAGGAAAGAAATATAATCGAAGGAATCGTATTGGAAGCTGGGGAAAATAATTTTATATTGGAAACTGAAGAAAATGATCTGTATTCCGTATTCATCAGCGAGGACACCCAGTTTGGCGAAGGGGTTTCTAGAAATATAGAAACAGGTAATGCTGTGTCACTTCGACATGACGGCAAAGTGGCCGAGTCTTGGCCAATGCAGATTAGGGCCGTTGAGATATTAAAAAATCAAAAAATAAAATAAGAGACTAAGCGGGCAACCCAATCTCTTATTTTATCTTTTGGTATAAAGCATTTGTTTAGCAGTATTATAAAGGGGGATAATCTTTATAATAACTGTATTATAGAACAAAAATCTTAAATAAACCTTAAGTGTAAATGCCTCTTCAGAATCTTTTTCTTGTTTTTTATAACTTGCTTCATTTTTACTTTACTTAATTGTTATTTTATGTTATGTTTATTATTGTTAAGTTTTTGTCAATGCTCTCTGCTATTAATGACCTGAGTTGATGCTGTACTTTAAGAGGACTCTCTGTCCGGAATTTATCCAGGGATTATTACACTATTGACACGCTATCCTAGCAAAATTGTCGATATTGATGACATCATCTTCAACGTAGCCGGAATGATTGCAGCTTATTTATTGATGAACACACTAGATAAAGTAAAATTGCATCAACGACTCGAACAAACACCCCAGCAATTTCAACTATACTGATCTAGTTATTTTTTTCTTTACTTAATTGTTATTTTATGTTATATTTACATTTATCAAGCTAAGGTGGTGTTTGCATGTTTAATGTTACAGGTTATGCCAAAGTTTACGACTTGGACAGAAACGAGAAGTTTATTAAATGTAATCTGTCCACTGCAAAGAAAAACAAGCACGGAGAGTACGAGTACATGCACTGGAGAGGCCGAATCGTAGGAAGCGCAGTTGATAAAATGAAAGAAATCAACGAAGGTGATCTTATTAAGATAGAAAATGCCATAGCCGAAAATTATTACGTAAAGGAAAAGCAGCGTGCTTTTACCTCAATCGTTATCTTCGACTTGGAAAAACACAAGAAAAAAAGTTAAAGTGAAATCACCCGAAATAGCAAATGCCATTTCGGGTGATTTTCATTTTTCAGCTTCGTGGCGAATTACCTTAAACCTGTACAGTTCATAATCTTCATAAGTCTGTATGCCCGCCTTATGCATCGCTATGTCGATCTGCTCCTCTACTGTATCCACTCCATCAAGATTTGGAAGCAAAAGGCCCTTTCGATAGCCGCTTTTGACGATGACTCCGTAAAGCTTGGGATCTAGCTTCTCCTTTCCCGACACTTTTTCAGGCTCCGTCAGTATGTCCACCTTAACTTCAATTTCCCTTAACTCCTGTGGCTCTACAGCCGGGAATCTTGGGTCAAAGGAACAAGCTTCCACCGCATTTCTTATGATTTCCTTGGCTGTATATTGGGTAATTGGGGAAATCGTTCCAATGCATCCTCTTAGCTGGCCGTCTTTGTGTAGCGAGACAAAGACTCCCGCTCTTTTGCTTTCTACTTCATTAATGAATTTTTTATCCTGAATTCCTTTTTTGTATTCTTCCCACCTAAGCTGAACTCCTGTTTTCACCCATGTATTCATGCTTTTTCTCGCAAGGCGGATGTAGTCATCCTCATTTTCAGTTATATCCGGAGTGCTTTTGTCCGCTCCATTGACCAGCGTTTCCCAAAGTGAAGCTTCTTCCCCCTCTAAAACACTTATTTCAGCCGTCATATACCCTACTCCAAAGGGCCCTTCATAGCTGTGTACAACTGGATTTGTAATTAATCCATCAACGCTGCCCAAGGCCATTATCATTGACCTGAGACCACACTGCCCTGCCGGCTCATAAAGGTGAGGCTTCATGTTGACTATATCCCCGTATCTTTTTGCATTTAGGCTTTCAACCAAAATCTGATCAAATATGGGCCCTTCTTCTGCAAAGCTGTAAGGACCTGAGTCCTTCAGACAATGAGACAGGTCTCCGCTTGCAAGAATCAGTGTGGTAAGCCCGCTTTTTTTTGCAGCCTCCCCTAGGTGCATTCCAAACCTGTAGGATTCCTTTAAGTCCAGCATCCCCGGTGTTATGTGCAGGATTTCATAGTCGGTATATCTCTTCTCTATGAAATAAAGCGGTACGATAGCTCCATGGTCCAGCTTAATGTGCGTTCTATAATGAAGAGCATCTGAATCGTTCATAAAGATGTAAGATAGATCTGAGCTTAAAAGCTCGTCTTTTAAAACTGCTAAAAATTTAGTGCTGGTGTTCTTGCCGATCTTATAGTCGTAGTACCCAAAGTCAGAAAGATCTCCTTCGATATAGTCTTTATCCAAAATACACACCCCGTCTGTAAATGAGTTCCCATGGGGGGTAATCACTACGATCACCTCCGGCTTTATTTTGCCAACAAACTCCCCGGTTTTATTAAGCCCCTTTATGGTATTGAAAGCTCTCTGTTCCTCTCCCCTGCCAATCTGAGGTATCAATATTGGAGGGTGTGGAGATACTACTATTCCCTTGACGCTCATTTTTTATCCTCCTAAGCTTATATTAAATGTTTCCAAGGTAAACGAAATCTAAATATTTTTTTGCTATTATCTCCGCCTCGTGCAAAAGACTTGCTTTAGTCCCTGGCTCATGGTATTTATACATGGGAAAGTACCTGCTTAAATGGACGGGAATTTGAGAATCCACCGAGGCCACCCATTTAAACATTGCTTCCAGGTCATCGAGGTTGTCATTAATATCTGTTACCATGAGTGAAGTTATCTCCACATGAGATGACGCTGCCGCTTTCTTAATCGTGGTTTTCACCTCATCCAAGCCTCCTCCGCAGTATCTTTTGTGTTGTTGAGAGTTATACGTCTTTAAGTCTATGTTAAAAGCATCGATATATGGCAAAAGCAGATCCAGGGGCGCTTCGTTTATGTATCCGTTTGTCACCATTATGTTCTTTATGCCTTTAGATTTTGCAAGCTTTGCAGTCTCGTATACAAACTCGTAGTATACCGTGGGCTCGTTGTAAGTGTATGAAATTGACGGATACTTCTTTGTCAAAGCTATATCCACAATCTCCTGGGGAGTCATGTCCGCGGTCTGTGGAGTTCCCATGGAGATGTTATAATTTTGACACCAAGGGCATTTCATGTTGCACCCAAAACTGCCTATTGAAAGTGTATAGGTAAGCTGCATAAATCTTCTTAGAGGTTTCTTTTCTATGGGATCAAGGTTCAATGCGCTTATTTTTCCGTAGTTTAAGCTAATCAGTTTTCCTCCTACGTTCTTTCTGACCCTGCACACCCCGGCTTTCCCTTCACCCATTACACAGTTATGAGGACACAAGTTGCATTCTAGTTTTCCCCCACCAAGTGTTTTGTAAAACATGCACTCCTTCAAATGCTTCACCTCCAAAATAGAGCTTTCACCCTATTTATTATCATGTTTTCTTATTCATAAACATTTTATAAATTTTTTTTAAAAGTGTTTGACAATAACATCACAATATCATATTATTGTGATATAGTGATAAATGGATGGTGATAAAATGTCAACAAATAAAGTCGATGCAGAACTGGAGCAAAAGGCCGATATTTTAAAGGCTATCGGTCATCCTGTGCGCCTTTGCATAGTCAAGAACCTGCTAAACGGCGGGGAGCGAAACGTATCCGAAATGCAGGACTGTCTCTGCATCCCCCAGTCCACGGTGTCCCAGCATCTTAACAAGCTGAAGCAGGCTGGAATAATCCGTGGTGTCCGCAACAAAAACGAAATACAATATGCATTGATAAACGAAGATGTGAAGAAAATTTTAACGATACTTTTCAATTTATAATAGGAGGTTTTTAAAATGTCAAACAAAGTACTTATAATCGGAGGAGTCGCCGGAGGCGCAAGCGCAGCAGCCCGACTAAGAAGAGTCGATGAAGATGCTGAGATAATAATGTTCGAAAGAGGCGAGTATATCTCTTTTGCAAATTGCGGACTGCCATATTACATAGGAAACGTAATAGATGACAGAAGCAAGCTCTTGCTCCAAACACCAGAGGCCTTCAATGCCAGGTTCAATGTGGACGTCAGAGTTCAAAATGAGGTAACTGCAATTAATGTGACTGATAAAACCGTCACAGTAAAAAATCATGTCAAGGGCGAGACCTACGAAGAGTCTTACGACAAGCTTGTGATATCTACCGGTTCTTCACCACTTAGACCGCCCATACCGGGAATAGATGCGAAAAACATATTTACTATCTGGAACATCCCGGACACTGACGGGATAAAAAATTATATCGAGAGCCACCAAGTAAAGAAAGCTGCAGTTATCGGGGGCGGTTTCATCGGCGTAGAAATGGCGGAGAATCTTCACGAGCTTGGAATCGAAGTATCCATAATCGAAATGGCCAATCAGGTAATGGCTCCTGTGGACTTCGACATGGCCCAGTACCTTCACAAGCACATCGAAAGCAAGGATGTTGACCTTGTATTGGAAGACGGAGTAAAAGAATTTATATCTGACGGCAAAAAAACTACTGTAGTGACAAATACGGGTAAACACATTGAAGCAGATTTGATTATTCTATCTATTGGCGTGAGGCCAAACAGCCAACTTGCAAAGGATGCCGGCCTTAAGCTAAATGACAGAGGTGGAATCGTGGTAGACGATAGCCTTCTGACATCTGATCCTCACATTTACGCAGTAGGAGATGTAATTGAAGTCGAGGATTACATTAACAAGGTCCCTACTATGGTTCCTCTTGCAGGTCCTGCCAACAAGCAGGGAAGAATGGTTGCCAACAACATAGTGGGCGCAAAAGAAAAATACAACGGCACTCAAGGAACATCAGTGGCAAAGGTGTTCGATCTTACTGTTGCAAATACAGGGGCAAATGAAAAGACGCTCAATAGACTGGGCAAAGTCTACGGCAAAGATTACCTAACAATCCAAATTCACCCCAACAATCACGCAGGCTATTATCCGGGACCTCAGCAAATGCATTTCAAGCTGATATTTGAAATCCCTTCGGGTAAAGTCCTTGGAGCACAGATAGTAGGAGGAGAAGGAAGCGATAAAAGAGTCGACGTGGTAGCCGCTTCAATCAGATTCGGGGCTACTGTCTATGACTTAAAAGAACTGGAACTAGCCTATGCCCCACCTTTTTCCTCTGGAAAGGACCCTGTAAATATGGCCGGCTTTACCGCCTGCAACATACTTGATGGAGATCAGGAAATAATCAGAAGCGAAGATCTTGATTCCCTGGATCCTGAAAAAAACCTTATTCTTGACGTTAGAACTTCCGTCGAGAAGACACTCGGCTATATTCCAGGCTCAATCAATATACCCATTGACGAACTTAGGGATAGAATAAGCGAGTTAGATAAAAACAAAACCATCATAGTCTCCTGCGCTGTTGGCGTCAGAGCTTGGATAGCCGTAAGGATACTGACACAAAAAGGCTTTAAAGCCAAGAATCTGACTGGTGGATTCACCGCATATTCAGCTCTTTACTACAACGACCCAGAAAAAATCGCCTATAGTGATGAATCAATGGATGTCGAGGATGAGGATCCTCTTTCGGGAAACCATCCGAGACAAAAGGTGACCTTGGACTGCACAGGACTTCAGTGTCCGGGACCGATAATGCAGGTTTACAATACGATGAAACATATAAGCGAAGGGGACACCGTTGAGATAACAGCTACGGACATGGGCTTTGCAGCGGACATCGGCTCCTGGTGCCAAAGGACAAACAATACTCTCTTAAAGGAAGAGTTTGACGGAAAAGTCACAAAAGTTTGCATCATGAAGGGAACACACACAGAAGATGTAGGTAGCGCCAACGAATTTTGCACCCAAGGTTCTTCGTCTTTTAATAAAGAACACAACGACAAGACGATGATTGTATTCAGTGGAGATCTGGACAAGGCTTTAGCTTCTTTTATCATAGCAAACGGAGCCGCGGCGATGGGACGAAAAGTAACCATGTTCTTTACCTTTTGGGGACTCAACATCCTAAGAAAAGAGGACTCTCCCAGGGTTGAAAAATCCATTATCGAGAAAATGTTCGGATGGATGATGCCCAAGGGAAGCAAGAAACTCACGCTTTCCAAGATGAATATGGGAGGTATGGGGACAAAGATGATGCGAATGGTCATGAAGGACAAGAACGTATCTTCATTGGAAGAATTGATAGGCCATGCTATGGCTAATGGCGTGGAAATGGTGGCATGCACCATGTCTATGGACGTCATGGGCATCAAGGAGGAAGAGCTCATAGATGGAGTCAAACTGGCAGGAGTTGCAAATATGCTTGCTGCCGCTGAAGAATCTGACACAAATTTATTTATATAGTATAATGGCATTAAGGACCGGACAGCCGGCCTTAATGCTATTTTTTATTATGATGAAAGAGGAGGTATGTCTGAATGAAAGTGTTAGTAATAGGCGGTGTGGCAGGAGGTGCCAGTTTCGCTGCGAGATACAGAAGACTGGATAAAAAATCTGAAATCACAATAATCGATCGTGGAGAATATATATCCTTTGCCAATTGCGGCCTCCCTTATTATGTTGGTAATGTAATCGATGATAGGGCCAAGCTTTTTGTACACACTCCTGAATCCATGAAAGAAAAATTCAATATCGATGTAAAGATTAAAAACGATGTCCTTAAGATAGACCCTTCAAGGAAAGTAGTCTCTGTAAAAAATCTCCTTACTGGAGATATTTACGAAGAACCCTATGACAAGCTGGTGATAGCCACAGGCTCTTCTCCACTTAAACCTCCCATACCGGGAATCGACGGCAACAATATCTTTACACTTTGGACCATACCCGATACCGACAAAATCAAAAATCATATCGAAAAGACTTCCGCCAAGAAAGCAGCTGTCATAGGGGGCGGTTTCATAGGCATTGAGATGGCCGAAAATCTCCACGCACTGGGAATTGAAGTCTCCATAATTGAAATGGCAGATCAGGTAATGGCTCCTCTTGACAAGGAAATGTCTGAATATTTGCATGCGCACCTGAAAGACATGGGCGTAAATTTAATTTTGGAAGACGGAGTCAAGGAATTTCTGCCAAAGGAAAACAAAACGGTGGTAGTAACTTCAACCGGGAAAAAAATCGAAGCCGATCTTATAATTCTTTCAATCGGCATAAAACCAAACAGCTTCCTTGCAAAGGATGCTGGGCTTACTATAGGGCAAAGAGGTGGAATTGTGGTGGATAAAGCCATGGTCACTTCAAATCCAGATATTTATGCAGTTGGGGATGTTATAGAAGTTGAAGATTTCGTCAACAAAGTCCCCACTATGATACCTTTAGCAGGTCCAGCCAACAAACAGGGCAGGATAGCTGCAAACAACCTCGCAGGGATAGCCGACTATTACAGCGGAACTCAAGGCACTGCGGCAGTGAAGGTCTTTGAGCTTATAGCTTCCTCCACGGGAACCAACGAGAAAACTCTTCAGAAACTTGGCAAAGTAAAGGGGTCTGATTACGAAATTATAAAGATCGATGCATCAAACCATGCAGAATACTACCCCGGATCTCAGACTCTTCATATAAAAGTGATTTTTTCATTGTCTGACGGCAAAATTCTAGGCGCCCAAATAGTAGGAGGCGATGGCACGGACAAGAGAATAGATATCCTCGCAACAGCTCTCAGGCTTGGTGGAAGGATTAATGACTTGAAAGAATTGGAACTTGCATATGCTCCTCCTTATTCCACCTCCAAAGACCCCATAAACATAATCGGCTTTATATCCGAAAAATTTTTCGATTAAAAGCTTAAACTTTGGAGGATTTCTGCGGAAATCCTCCATTTATGTTATAATACTATCTGAATACTTAATCACAGGAGGAATATATGAGCAAAGTTTTAGCAAACGTAAATGGGAAGTCCATAACTGAAAATGACCTTGATTTTCTATTAAGCACGATACCACCACAACAGGCAGCGGCATACTCTAATCCCGAAGCAAAGCAAGGTCTTTTGGAAGAGCTTATCGCCCACGAATTATTTTATTTTGAGGCTTTGGACAACAACATCGAGGAAGACGAGACCTTCAAAAAAGAACTTGAACTTACAAAAGAGAAGCTTATCAAAAGCTACGCAATCAGCAGCTATCTTATGAAAGCAGAGGTTACCGAAGAAGACGCTAAGGCTTTTTATGACGAGAACCCTCAAAACTTTAAAGAGAACCTACAATACGGCGCAAGCCATATACTGGTAGATACAAAGGAAGAACACGACGAAGTCTTGGCTGCGATCACATCGGGAGAATCTTTCGAAGATTTAGCTCAAAAGCATTCTAAATGCCCTTCAAATGAGAAAGGCGGAGATCTTGGTTTCTTTGCCAAGGGACAAATGGTCAAGGAATTTGACGATGCCCTTGAAGCAATGGCTGTCAACGAAATAAAAGGCGATGTAAAGACTACATATGGCTACCACATTATCAAGCTCACCGATAAGAAACCCGAAAACACTCTAGCATATGGTGATGTAAGAGATAAGATTAAAAACTACCTGCTTCAAGGAAAGCAAAACGACATGTTCGTAAACAAGGTGGAAGACCTTAAAAACAAGTACAACGTAGAATATATAAAATAATATACAATACGAAAATTATAGCCTCTGAAGATATTTGATATGCTCCTCTTGTAGTAGAGGGTGGCATGTTCATTGTTCTTCAGAGGCTTGTTTTATCGCTATAGGCTCAACGTGGCACACATCACTGCTTTGATTGTGTGCATCCTGTTTTCAGCTTCGTCAAAAACCTTTGAATGGCGGCTCCGGAAAACCTCATCCGTAACTTCCATTTCCTTTATTTTAAACTTTTGGAATACCTCCATTCCTGTTTCTGTTTCTAGATCGTGAAAAGCGGGAAGACAGTGAAGAAAAATCACATTGTCGTTTCCGGTCTTTTTTAACATCTCCATATTTACCTGGTAGGGACCCAGCAGCTTTATGCGCTCTTCGAACTGATCCTCTTCTCCCATGGAAACCCAAACATCTGTGTATATCACATCGGCATCCTTTACGCCTGATTCAATATCGTCCGTGACAGTAACTTTCCCTCCGTTTGTTTCGGCAAGCTCCTGCATCTCTTTAATCAGATCAGCATCCGGATACAGCTGCTTTGGAGCGACCGCAACGAAATCCATGCCCATTTTCGCCGCGCCGATCATCAATGAATTAGCCACATTATTTCTGGCATCTCCGGCGTACACAAGCTTTACTTCTCTAAGAGGTTTCGGGACATTTTCCATAATCGTTAAAAAATCAGCCAAGATTTGGGTGGGATGGTACATGTCGGTTAAACCATTCCAAACCGGAACGCCTGAGTGCCGGGCTAAAAGCTCCACAGTTTCCTGTTTAAAGCCTCTAAATTCGATACCGTCGTAAAATCTTCCCAACACCTTGGCAGTATCCTCGACAGACTCTTTTTTGCCCATCTGACTATTGGTTAGAAATGTTACGTTGGCTCCCTCGTCAAATGCGGCAACCTCGAAAGCGCAACGGGTTCTGGTGGATGTCTTTTCGAAAAGAAGTACTATGTTCTTTCCCACAAGCAGATCTCCCTTTATCCCCATTCTTTTTTTTGCCTTTAAATCCCTGGACAGCTCCAAGAGATAGCCTATCTCTTCCTGGGTGTAATCCTTTAATGTCAGCAAACTTCTTCCCTTTAAATTCAACGGCATCTAAGCCACTCCTCTCCTTGCTATATTGATTCTCTGTATAACGGCATGCTCATGCACCTTGGGCCGCCCCTTCCCCTTACAAGCTCTGAAGCTTCAAGCTCAATTACATCTATCCCGTTTTTTCTTAAAACCTTGTTAGATACTTCGTTTCTACCGTACGCCATAACCCTTGCCGGCGCTATCGCAAATGTATTGGTGCTGTCGTTCCACTGCTCCCTGGCAGCAATTATGGGGTCTATCCCTCCGCTTGGAATAAGGCTGACCCAATCCAGCTTCAAATGCTTTTTAAGTCCCGTCTCCAGGTTTTTCTCCTGCTTATAGCAAAGCCTTCCTGTTTGATTCTTCTCAACTGTTATTACGTTAATTCTGTCCAATATACCTGGATAAATGGTAAATTTATCGTAATCAACCATGGTAAAAACAGTATCGAGATGCATATAGGCCCTCACCTTTGGTATCTGTATGACCAGAAGCTTTTTTATGTGGGTGTCTTTTTTCAATAGCCTGTCCGCAAGCATCTCGATGCCCGCCACTCCGGTACGCTGGCTGCAGCCCACCGCCAATGTGTCCTCAGACAAGACGAGAACGTCTCCACCTTCCACGCTGTAGGGGTAATCCTGGCTGTAATAGGGCTCTTTTCTTATATCGTCGAAGATCTGATGGTTATCGTATATAAGCCTTAAAAACAAGCTCTCCCTCTTTCTGATGGGAGTGCGCATGGAGCCTATCGCTATTCCCTCTCCTATTACAACGGCGGGATCTCTCATGAAATACAAGTTAGGCAGCGGGTTTATATAAAAGTAATGATCTTCTTTGATAAAATCAGATAATGACTTTTCTTTTTTAAAAGCTCTGATATCCTCTTTTGATATTCCACCTATAAGAAATTCGGCAAATTCATCTACTGATTTTTCTTTTAAGAAATCATACAAAAAATCTTTAACAGGCTTGTCGCAGGTTTCGCTTTCTTCCAAGACATCAGCCAGGATTTTGTCTCTTACATCATCAATTTTGAATACATCCTTTAAAAGCTCTTCTACATAAAGAACTTCGACACCTCGGCTTTTAAGCTCACCGGCAAAGCTGTCGTGCTCCTGCCTCATGCGAGAGAGCCATGGAATGTCTTCAAAGAGGACTTCCGACAAGTGTTCAGGAGTTATTCGCTCAAGCTCCGTGCCTGGCCTATGCAGCATGACAGATTTTAGGATTCCAATCTCGGAATTGATATTAAGCGTCTTGCCCTCAGGCTGAACCATATCGTGTCCCCCTAGCAATTTCTAATTTATTAATATTTTTAGTATAAACTCTTTACTGGAATTCTACAATAGCAAAATATCCGGATTTTGGACATAAAAAAAACTGTATCAGATACAGTTTTTTATCCATAAACTATGCTTTCATCATTTTCACACAAAGTAAGCTCCACATTGTGCGTCAGTAAATCTGAGTAGCAAAAAGACATCTTCCTCGGATTTCTGTTTTCTTCCTCTATCTTTATCACAAATATGCTTGGGTAAATCCCCTCGATTACTCCTTCTTTGACCACGACTCTTTTTCTGCTCTTGTTTGCCTGTAACCTTACCCTGTGACCTACATAGTGTTCCAATCCCTCTTTAATCTGGTTAAGAGTTAGCTTGTTATTCATTTAATCACCTCGGTTATTTGCTGAACTGATTATAACACATATATTTCACCTTGTCAAATTTACTATTTTAACAACAATGTCTTCAAGTGTCAATATGAAATACAAATATATTTAACATGGATTTAAAAACACTGTATACAGTTTTAACAAGAAAAAAGACTGAGCACAAGCTTTGACATCAACCTTATGCTCAGTCTAATTATTTTAGCGCGTCATTCTTAAAGATAGGATTTTACAGCAGCTGTCATTTCAGCTGTGGAAATTACCTTTTCCCCTTCATTTGCTATGTCTCCGGTTCTATAGCCTGCGTCAAGAGCTTTAGTTACTGCTTCTTCTATGCAGTCAGATTCTTCTCCAAGTCCAAATGAATACTTCAGCATCATTGCCATTGAAAGAATTGTCGCTAAGGGATTTGCCTTGCCTTGCCCTGCAATATCCGGCGCAGAGCCGTGTACGGGCTCATACATGCCTTTGTTGTCTCCACCCAGGCTGGCACTTGGAAGCATGCCTATAGACCCTGTAATCATGCTTGCCTCGTCCGAGAGTATGTCTCCGAACATATTGGTGGTGACTATTACGTCAAACTGCTTTGGATCCCTTATCAGCTGCATGGAAGCATTGTCCACATACATGTGATCCAAGGAAACCTCATGGTAATCTTTTGCAACCTTTTCTACAGTCTTTCTCCAAAGCCTTGAGCTCTCAAGGATATTTGCCTTGTCCACGCTCATGACTTTCTTTTCTCTTTTCATTGCCATGTCAAAAGCTACTTTAGCTATGCGCTCGACTTCCTTTTCGGCATATATTTCAATATCGTAAGCTGCCGGACCCATATCAGTGTCCTTAAAGCCTCTGTCTCCAAAATATATTCCGCCTGTCAGCTCCCTGACGACGCATATGTCCAAACCATCTTTTATTATCTCAGGCTTTAAGGGACAGGCATCCTTCAATGCTCCGAAAAGTATTGCCGGCCTCAGGTTCGCAAAAAGTCCCAGCTCTTTTCTCAGTCCAAGAAGCGCCGCCTCAGGTCTTTTTTCACCGGGCAGATCATCCCATTTAGGTCCTCCTACCGCACCAAGCACGACTGCGTCGCTCGCCTTGCAGACATCCAGTGTCTCTTTTGGCAGAGGATTCTCGCAATCGTCATAGGCACAGCCTCCCGCCAAAACTTCAGTATAGTGGAATCTATGTCCGTATTTTGCTCCCACCGCATCCAGTATCTCCAAAGCGGAGTCAACCACTTCAGGACCGATGCCGTCTCCTTTTATAACAGCTATTTTATAATCCATTTTTTCCTCCCAAATAATAAATTGGCTTCTAAAACCCTTGTCACTTCTGCTCCAAATCTTTGATTAGCTTGTACTCTATAGAGTCTACAAGGGCACCCACACTGGCTTCGATGATGTTCGTAGAGACTCCTATCGTGCTCCAAAATTCCTGTCCGTCTGTCGAGTCGATTAAAACTCTTACCTTTGCAGCAGTATTCGCTCCATCCAAGACCCTAACCTTGAAGTCCACCAGGTGAAAATCCTTAAGGTTTTCATAGAATACCTCCAAAGCCTTTCTGATCGCCTTGTCGATGGCATTGACAGGTCCGTTGCCCTCGGCAGCTGTCATTTCCTCTCTGCCCTTTACTATGACCTTGATCAGCGCAGAAGCTGTACAGTCATCTTCTCCCTGTTTTTCCTCTTCGATTATCTTGTAATGGTCCAGGATGAAAAATGGCGTGTATCTGCCTAAATGCTTTCTGATCACCAGGTCGAAGGAAGCTTCCGCTCCCTCGAATTGATAGCCTTCGTGCTCCAGCCTCTTGAGCAGATCCAAAATCTCCTTTGTTTCCGGGGAATCTTTCGTCAAGCTTGGATCCACCTTCTTGATCCTGCTGATTATGGTGTTTTTTCCCGAGACCTCGCTCATGATGAACTTTCTATCGTTTCCAACCAGCTCGGGATCGATATGTTCAAAACTGCCCTTTGCCTTGATTATGCCGTCAACGTGCATTCCACCCTTGTGAGCGAATGCGTTGTTCCCAACATATGGCATTGAATGATCTAATGTCAGGTTTGATATCTCTGCGATGTATCTGGCTGCAGTGGTCAGGTTTTGAAGGTTTTCTTCCGGTATGCAGTCATAGCCTCTTTTAATCTGCAAGTTAGGCACTATAGTTGACAGGTTCGCATTTCCGCACCTTTCTCCTATTCCCAAAAACGTCCCTTGAACTTGGTTAGCGCCCGCCTCTACTGACATAATGGAATTTGCAACAGCCATTCCTCCGTCGTTATGACAATGGATTCCCACATCAACTCCGAACTCTTCTATCACTTTCTTAGTGATTTCATAGATTTCATCGGGAAAGGCTCCCCCGTTTGTATCGCAAAGGACCAGTGCCCTAGCTCCCGCATCTACTGCTGCTCTCAATGTGCTTAATGCGTACTCGGGATTGTTTTTATAACCATCAAAAAAGTGTTCAGCATCAAATATTACTTCCTTCTCTTTTGATACCATATAGCTTATCGTATCTGCAATCATATTCAGATTCTCTTCAAGGGTCGTCCCAAGAACATCAGTAACGTGATAGTCCCAGGATTTGCCGAATATGCTGATGGCAGGAGTATTTGCAATAAGCAGATTATTGACGTTTTGATCCTCAGCAGCATTAGAGTTTTTCCTTCTTGTGCTTCCAAATGCTACGAGCTTGGAGTTTTCAAGCTTCATGGTGTTTATCTTTTCGAAGTATTCCCTATCTTTTTGATTGGAACCCGGATTACCCGCCTCTATGTAGTCAACCCCCAGGCTGTCAAGCTCCAAGGTTATCTTGATTTTGTCATCTAAAGAAAAGCTTATTCCGCTTCCTTGGGCTCCGTCTCTCAATGTCGAGTCAAATATTTCTATTTTCCTGCTCATTTATCATCACCCTTTTGATCTTCCAAAACCTTGTTTACCGCTCCTAGATAAGCATTTATGCTGGATTCCACTATGTCTGTGCTCAAGCCTCGCCCAGTATACATCTTCTCACCAAAGCTCACTTTGACGACTGCTTCTCCAAGAGCATCCGTTCCCTCAGTGACTGCCTGCAGCGCATAGTCCTCAAGCTTTATCTCCAAATCTATGAACTTGGAGATTGCATTAAAGGAAGCATCTACCGGTCCATCTCCCGTAGCCACTTTTTCGACCTTTCCATCTTCGCACTCCAAGGTGACTACTGCTGTTGATGTTATGGTGTTGCCGCTGTTGATGACATATCTGTCCAGTTTATAGGCTTCGGTCAATTCGATCGCTCTTTTTGCGACGATAGCTTCAATATCCCTGTCATAAACCTGCTTTTTCTTGTCAGCCAAATCTTTGAACTGCTCAAATGCAATGTTCAGCTCTTCTTTAGTAAGCTCGTAGCCCAATGTTTCGAGCCTCTCTTTGAAGGCATGCCTTCCAGAATGCTTACCCAAAACCATTTTGCTCTTTGAAAGACCTATAGTCTCCGGCTTCATAATCTCGTAGGTGTTTTCATGACTTAACATTCCGTGCTGATGAATTCCTGATTCGTGAGCAAAAGCATTGGCTCCAACGATAGCCTTGTTGGGTTGCACGTGCACTCCCGTTATCATTGTAAGGAGATTGCTGGTCTTCATGATTTCTCTGGTATTTATACCAAAATCACAGTTGTATAAATCTCTTCTTGTATCCAGTATCATTACAAGCTCTTCAAGGGCGGCATTTCCCGCACGCTCTCCGATTCCGTTTATGGTGCACTCGAACTGAGTCGCCCCCGCTCTAGCCGCAGCCAAAGTATTTGCAACTCCAAGACCCAAATCGTTATGGCAATGTACAGATATTATAGCTTTGTCCAGATAGTCTGACCTGATTTTTATTTCATTTATGAAATTATAGAATTCATCCGGAGTAGTGTATCCCACGGTATCCGGTATGTTTATGACCTTCGCTCCGGCTTGGATAACCTTGTCGAAAATCCTTGCCAAAAATGCGGGCTCGCTTCTAGTGGCGTCCTCAGCAGAAAACTCTACTTCAGGCGCAAAGCCTGCAGCGTAAGATACCATTTCTTCCGCTCTTTTAATGACATCCTCAGGGTCCATCTTGAGCTTATACTTCATATGGATGTCTGAAGTAGCTATAAAGGTGTGAATCCTTGGATTTACTGCATTTTTGACGGCTTCCCAGCCTTTGTCTATGTCATTTTTCACGGCTCTAGCCAATACGGCCACGCCTGAGTTTTTTATCCCTTCGGCTATGCTCTTTACCGATTCGAAATCCCCTGGCGAAGACGCAGCAAATCCAGCCTCTATAAAGTCCACATTAAGTTTCTCCAACTGCTTTGCCATTTGCAGTTTTTCCTTGTTGTTCATGCTACATCCGGGAGATTGCTCTCCATCACGCAGCGTGGTATCGAAAAATATTATTCTTTTCCCCATTTTCTCAGCTCCTTCCCCTGGAAATCCTCCAGTTGAAAAATCAACCCTTTTTCCGAAGAAAAAGAGTCTGACTTTTAATGCTTCAATATGTCTCTGTTATAAGCTCGTCGATTGCTTCCCCCGGGGGAACCATCGGCATTACGCAGTCGTCTTTGCTAATTTTGCACTCGATAAGGACGGGCTCTTCGATTTTGCCAAGTCCTGAAATGACTTCTTTCAAAGACTCTAGGTCCTCCACTTTGCTTGCCTTTATTCCGTAAGCTTCTGCAAGCTTAATATAATCTACATCCTCGCCAATATCGGTTTCCATATATCTTTTATTGCTGAAGAGCTTTTGCCACTGTCTGACCATTCCCAACGTACTGTTGTTTATCAATACGATCAAAACAGGAATCTTGTACTTCGATATGGTCACAAGCTCGTGGCAACTCATCCTGAAACCTCCATCGCCAACAAAGAGTATTACGTTTTTATCCGGATTTCCCACCTTGCTTCCAAAGGCCGCGCCTAGACCAAAGCCCATGGTGCCAAGGCCACCGGATGTCACGAATTGAGTCTTACCGTTAAAATCCCAGTACTGGGCGGTCCACATTTGATGCTGCCCCACGTCTGTAACTACGATATCCTCCCCGTCAAAGTTGCCGTTGATCGTTTTTATGATGTTTTTTGCTCCAAATGCCCCCGGTGATGACTTGTCTTCCATCTTCCAGCTTTGAATCTGCGCGAACCACTCTTCTCGTGAATTTTCTTCAAGGTGGTTGTAAATGCTCTCAAGAGACATCTGTACGTCGCATACATGAGAATAGAACGAAGGCATGTTCTTGTCGATTTCCGTTTCGTCGATGTCTATATGGATGATCTTTGCTCCCGGAGCAAATCTATCCTTTTTCCCTATTACCCTATCACTAAATCTCGCTCCGATTGCAATTATAAGGTCGCTGTTGGTCACCGCAAAGTTTGCTTCCCTGAAGCCGTGCATTCCTACAAGTCCTAGAGACAACCTATGTTTTCTAGATATGCTGCCCAGGCCCATGAGGGTATTTACTACCGGAATTGAGTTCTTCTCCGCCAAGCTGACTACAGCTTCCTGAGCCTTTGATATCTTGACTCCTCCTCCGGCATATATGACCGGTTTCTTGCTCTCGTTTATAAGTCGCGCTATCTTTGCCGACTTCCTATCTATTTCAGGATCCGGCTTGCATATCTGATCATCTTCCACAAAGCAGGACACAAACTCGCCTTTGCCCATAAAAACGTCTTTTGTAATGTCGATCAAGACAGGGCCTGGCCTGCCGGACTTTGCTATATTGAAAGCCTTAGTTATTGCATTTGATAGCTGACTTATATCTTTTACCAGCATGTTGTACTTTGTTATAGGCATGGTAATACCGGTTATGTCGATTTCCTGGAAAGAATCTTTTCCAAGAAGACCGGATGCCACCTGCCCGGTTATGACCACCAAGGGAACAGAATCCATGTAGGCGTTTGCTATGCCTGTCACGGTATTGCTGGCCCCCGGACCGGATGTCACCATGCATACCCCTATTTTCCCTGTGGTCCTAGCATAAGCATCCGCCCCATGAACAGCGTTTTGCTCATGGGCGGGCCTTATTATATTAAACGTATCCTTCTCGTCGTACAGGGCGTCAAACAACGGGATTACCGCACCGCCTTGATATCCGAATATCGTATCTACCTTTTGTTCTTTTAAGCACTCAATGACAATTTGCGCTCCCGTCATTTTAGTCACAAGACCACCTCCTGTGTTATTTCACGATTGCGCCGGTGGAAGCCGAGGTTACCATGTCCGAATATCTTTTCAAACACCCTTTAGCCTGCGGTGATTTTATCGCCTGCTTTTGTTTCCTTTCTTCCAGCGTCTTATCGTCAACTTCAAGTTCCAGCTTTCCGTTTATGATATCTATATTGATTACGTCACCGTCTTCAACAAGTCCGATGATTCCACCTTCGCTGGCCTCTGGAGACACGTGTCCGATAGCCGCTCCTCTTGTCCCTCCGGAGAATCTTCCGTCAGTTACCAAAGCGACGTCCTTATCAAGTCCCATTCCCGCCAAGGTGGATGTAGGGGTCAGCATTTCTCTCATGCCGGGACCGCCTTTAGGTCCTTCGTATCTGATGACCACGCAATCGCCCTTTTGAATCTTTCCTGCAATGATTGCTTCAACAGCCGCTTCTTCACAGTCAAACACCACCGCATTGGTGGATTTTTGCATCATTTCCTTAGCCACGGCAGACTGTTTTACAACTGCTCCGTCAGGAGCCAAGTTTCCTCTAAGGACCCTTATGCCTCCAGTTTCGCTAAATGGCTTGTCTATATCGGCTATGATTGTATTTCCCTTTTTTTCTCTTCCCTTGTAGAGCTCACCTATCTTCATAGCGCTTGCTGTAATCAAGTCTCTGTTCAGGAGGTTCTTTTTGTCGAGTTCGTTCATAACCGACATTATACCTCCGGCAGCGTATAGGTCCTGAATGTGATAAGGTCCTGCCGGGCTCAATCTGCAAAGGTTTGGAGTTTTAAGACTGATTTCATTTATCTTGTCTAGATCGAACTCCACTCCCGCTTCATTTGCAATGGCAGTAAGGTGAAGAACTGTGTTTGTAGAACAACCCAGGGCCATGTCTACAGTAAATGCATTTTCAAAAGCCTCCGGTGTCATGATGTCTCTCGGCTTGATGTCTTTTTCCACGAGTTCCATTATCTTTATGCCGGATGCCTTTGCAAGCCTTTTTCTGTCCGAATATACTGCCGGTATTGTTCCATTGCCAGGAAGTGCCATTCCAAGAACCTCGCTAATGCAGTTCATGGAATTCGCAGTGAACATTCCCGCACATGATCCGCATGTTGGACATGCGTTGTTTTCAAGCTCTAAAAGCTCCTCTTCGCTCATGTTTCCTGTCGTCACAGCTCCTACGCCTTCAAATACCGTTATCAAGTCTGCAGCATCTCCGTTGTATTTTCCCGCAAGCATAGGCCCGCCGCTTACAACTATTGCCGGCACATTTAATCTGGCCGCAGCCATAAGCATGGCAGGTACTGATTTGTCGCAGTTTGGAATCAACACGATTCCGTCAAGCCCGTGGGCTTTTACCATGATTTCGATGCTGTCTGCAATCAGCTCACGGCTAGGCAGGGAGTATCTCATCCCCTCGTGATTCATAGCAATACCGTCACACACGGCGATGGTGGGAAATTCCATAGGCGTTCCCCCTGCCATTAGCACGCCTTTTTTAGCTGCTTCAGCAATGCTTCTGAGCTCTATATGTCCAGGTACTATCTCATTAAAGGAGTTCGCTATCCCTATTAGCGGCTTGTTGATCTCAATATCGCTATAACCGCTTGCTTTCAGCAGCGATCTGTGGGGAGCTTTTGATACTCCGCTTTTCATGCTTTCACTGCGCATCTATTTCACTTCCTTTTATTCTTCTTCAGATTTAAGCCAAGGCATCATTTTTCTAAGCTTCTTGCCTACAGTCTCTACTTGGTGCTCGCTTTCGATTCTTCTCTTTGCCAAGAAGTAAGGTCTGTTTACGCTATTTTCAACCAACCACTCTTTAGCAAAAGTTCCTTCTTGGATCTCTTTAAGCACTTTTTTCATTTCTTTTCTTGTCTCATCAGTTATGATCCTGCTTCCGATTTTGTAATCTCCATACTCGGCAGTATCACTGATGGAATATCTCATTTGGCTGAATCCTCCTTCAGCTATAAGGTCTACGATCAGCTTCATTTCATTGACGCACTCAAAGTAAGCACTCTCAGGTTGGTATCCTGCCTCAACCAAAGTTTCAAACCCTGCCTTCATAAGCTCTGTCACGCCTCCACAAAGAACTGCTTGCTCTCCAAAAAGATCTGTCTCAGTCTCTTCTTGGAACGTCGTTTCCAAGATTCCTGCTCTTGCTCCACCAACTCCTGCCGCATAAGAAAGGGCAATGTCCAAAGTGTCGTTGCTTGGGTCTTGATGAATCGCTACCAGGCAAGGAGTTCCTTTTCCTTCTTCATACATCCTTCTAACGATGTGTCCAGGTCCCTTAGGCGCGACCATGAATACATTGATGTCTTTTGCAGGAGCTACCTGGTTGTATAAAATGTTGAATCCGTGAGCAAATGCCAGGTACTTTCCACTGGTAAGGTTAGGTTCGATGGACTCCTTGAATATTGCAGGCTGCTTCTCGTCATTAACCAAAAGCATTATTACATCTGCAGCTTTTGTTGCGTTTGCAGCAGTATCCACTTTAAGACCAGCTTTTTCAGCTTTCGCCCAAGATTTGCTTCCTTCGTATAGTCCAACAATTACATCCACGCCGCTTTCCTTAAGGTTCAGCGCATGTGCGTGTCCTTGACTTCCGTAACCGATAATCGCTACCGTCTTTCCTTTTAAAGCATCCAAATTACAATCTTGTTCATAGTACATTTTACTCATCTTTTGTTTCCTCCTGTTTATAAATTATTAATCCTTGGATTTGGTAAAAAAAAATCTTCCGCCTCTACAAGTATGTCATACTTATAGGGACGAAAGATATTATCTCGTGGTACCACCCTAATTCACAGCCTAAGTCGCTGTCTCGTTGTCGGATCTGCAAAATCTGCCCAATCCTTATCCCTTTATCGGTGGATTCCGCTTCAACCTACTAAAATCAGCTTTTTTCAGTCAAAGTGCTCGAAAGTGAGTATTGCATACCGCCTTGACACCGGTTTTCACCAACCACCGGCTCTCTGGGTCAAAAACTATGGTATTTTTCTCTTCGTCATCGCATTTTTATTATTCCATATTAGAAATAATTATAAACCTATACTCAAGCTATGTCAATACATTTTTTATCATCGCTATGCTCTGTTCCCATCTGATCAACCAAATCGTCTGGGGGCTCGAGGTTATAAATCGCTTTTGTACATGTGCCTTCCTTCCAGCGTCATGCTCTTATCTGCAAAGCTTCCCTTTTCAGCATCCTTAAGGACTTTGCCCATGGCATACATCCTAGCGTCGATAAGATCGATGTAATGCAACAGCTCCGCTTCGGGAATCAGTGGTTTTTTGGGACTTCCGTACTCTGGATGGTAGTGATGAGCTAATATCATATGCTCCAGCAACAGCTTGACCTCTTCATCGATTCCAAGCGTTGACGCCGCCTGGTCTATCTCCTTGATTCCCTGAATGATATGTCCCAGGAGCTTTCCCTCCTTGGTGTAGTCGTCAACTATGCCCAGCTCTGTAGAATCCATCTCGTCCACTTTTGATAGATCGTGAAGGATGACTCCCGCATATAATAGATCCTCATTTATAAAATCATATACAGGCGAGATTTTCTGTGCAATTTTAAGCATCGTGACAATATGGTATAAAAGCCCTGACTTTATCGCATGATGGTGGGTTTTTGCTGCAGGATAATATGTCAGCTTTTCTCTTTTTTTCTCCAGAAGATGTCCCGTTATTCTTTTAATGTCACTGTTTTCAAAGCTCTCTATTGCTTTTTCCAGATAAGCGAACATCTCTTCCGGAGCCTGGGGGGCAGACTCAACGAAGTCTTCAATCCTCACCTCATCGTCTTCCTTTAGCCTTCTGATTTTGTTGACTCTCAGCTGCAACCTGCCGTTGAATTTCTGTACAAGGGCATCTACTGCAACTACTTCACCGCTCTTAAAGGAAGTCATCTGGGGATCTGCATTCCAAAGCTTTGCACTGGCTTCGATTCCTTCAGTGTCTCCAAGCATCATATCAAGATACAGGGAATCGTTTTTCGCCTTCTTCAAATCAACGTTTTTTATCATTAAAAAGGTGATTATGCTCTGTCCGTATTCCATATCTTTAATAGGTATAATTTCAATCATCTAAACACTCCTTATCGGATTAGTAATCCTACAATGCCCAATATGCTTAAAAAGCTGAGGTAAAACAATTTGCGAAACAAGGGATTTGAATTTTTGTAAAAACCCAAAGCACCCAACGCGCCGAACCAGGCAAAAGCCGGATTGTACTCCTTTAAAAAGTATAATCCGCAAAGAGGGGTTAGCCAAAGGTATGGGTTCCTGAACATCAAGCTTTTTGCCTCTTTGTATTTTTCTTTCTTATACTTGTCTTGTCCTTTGTTTTTCGATGTGCTCGCATTATTTGTGTTTATTCTTTGATGCGATTTTCTTTTTTTGCCCTTTGCCATGATTACGCTCCTTCATATAAAAATTGCTCTTATAATTCTAACCTATCGCAATGCATCTTACAAGCATCCTAACGACACAAAATCCCGTTTTATTCCACGGGATCTGGTTTTTTATAAATATCACCTGTTTTCGATGCCCGATTTGAGCATGTCAATCATGCCGTCCACCAGGTTGAAGACTTGATCTTGCTCTCCTGTATCGAAAAACTCCATAAAATCATTTGATATGGAGTTTCCCAGCTGAAATAAAAAATAGGCTGCCATATCGAGGTTCACATCATCCCTTATGTCTCCACGTTTCATCCCGAGTTCCAACATGGTTTTGTAAATTGCCATGCCGTCTCCCTTTTTTTCGTCCAGCACTTCATTATATATTTCCTTGCCCGAATCGTTAAGCATATAATATCCTATCTTTGCAAGTTGAGGATTCTCTTTGGCAAACTTAATTCCGCTGGAGTATATGTCCCGCAAGAGTTCAAAAAAATTCATTTCAAATGGGTTTTTCAACGCAGGCGTCAGATAGCTGATTTTTCTTTTATAGATTTCATCTATTAGATATTTGTATAAATCTTTTTTGTCTTCAAAATACTGATAGAAACTGCCTTTAGCTATCCCGGATTTCTGGACGATCCTATTGACGCTTGACTGCTTATATGGATGAGAAGAAAACTCATCCAGGGCAGCCTGATATATCTTCATCCTTTTTTCTTCAGATAAGTTGTAAAAGGTTTCTTTTGGCATATGATTCCCCTACCTCATGACCACTAAGTCATTTTAATAAGTAAAGTATATTCCTGCAACCAGCCTTTGTCAAGACAAAGAGCCCCTTCGGGGGCTCTTCATATCACGCAATCTATTAATTCGCTATCTCTGCCGAGAGTTCCACGCTTACAGTGTGGGTTTGTCCCTTTCGTTCATAAACAACCTCTACGAACTGCCCCGGTTGTTTGGCATAGAGTATTTCTCGGAGTTTGAGCATGGTGTTAACTTCTTGTCCGTCGATCTGGATTATGATGTCATTTTCCAAAAGTCCTGCTCTAGCGGCTCCGGAACCCTGCTGTACCTCCATGATCAGTATGCCCCTTTTCAAGGTTATGTCACTGTTTCCAAAGTAACGCACGATTTCCCTGTCCAAACAGCTTATCCCCATCACAGTGGGATTAAACTCTCCATTTCTAATTATCTGATTGATTATAGGTTTGGCTACATTGATAGGTATCGCAAAACCCATGCCTTCTCCGGTGTCGATTTTGTACGTATTTATGCCTATTACTTCTCCGTTTCTATTTAACAGAGGCCCTCCGCTGTTGCCGCTGTTTATGGAAGCATCCGTTTGAATAAGGTCCTCAGCAATGCTCGATGGACTTATCATTATGCTTCTGTTAAGAGCGCTTATAATCCCCGAGGTCACCGTCCTTTCAAAAGTAAGACCCAAGGGGTTCCCAATTGCCACCGCCAGCTCTCCAACCTTCAAATCATCTGAATCTCCCAAGGCTGCAGTGGGAAGATTGTTTGCTTCTATTTTAATTACCGCAAGATCAAGGTCAGCATCTGCCCAAATTTTCGTTCCTTCATAGGACGTTCCGTCTTTTAGGGATACCGTTATGCTTCTTGGATTGTCTGTGACCACGTGCTGGTTTGTAAGTATGTATCCATCTTGTGTCACTATTACTCCAGATCCTATTCCCGTCTGCTCGAATTGCTGATAGAACCTGTTTTGAGCAATTTCCACCGTAGTGATTCCTACCACTGTAGGCGTGACAAGTTCCGCCACAGCCTCTACGGTAGTTGGTGGATTGTCCTGGGTATTTATTATCTGCTGCACGTTTCCTTGGTTGCCTATGAAGTTTCCTTGGTTATTTGTATTTAGATCCAAATAAGACAAGGCGATATACCCCATGATTACACTCCCTACCACGGCTCCCGCAAGTCCTGCAGCAAAGTACTTAAGGCACGATTTATCGTTTTTTTCTTTTTTCAACGGTTTTAAATCATTTTGGTATTCGTAATGGCTTTCTTCTTCATTGTTGATGCCGAGTTTATCTTCTTCTCTATCCATTGCATTTCACCTCTGATTATAAATTGTAGATATTTCCTGGAGAAAATCTGCAGGCTACCTCTACACAGACGCAATCATCAAGCTTGTGCTCCCGAAGCTTGTTGTTGGTGGTTTCCATTGCCAGCTGAGGAAAATTGTTCTCCTCGCTCAAATGGGCAAGAACCACCTTTTCCAAGCCTTCAACGGCGAGTTTCACCACGGTATCGGCAGCACATTCATTAGACAAGTGCCCCTTGTCTCCTGCCACTCTTTTTTTAAGAAAATATGGATATCTTCCTGCCATGAGCATGTTCACATCATGGTTTGATTCCATTACAACCAGATCGCTCCCCTTAATGCTCTCGTAAATATATTCATCCATCATCCCAGTATCTGTGACTATGCTCACCTTGGTTTTGTTTGAGCTTATTGAAAAGCCCACCGGGTCGGCAGCATCGTGATGAATTGAAAAGGCTTTGATTATCAGATCTTCAATTTCAATCGGCTTTTCATTTTCAAACAACCTTATGTTGTCATCTTTGACCTTTCCTATCTGATCTTTGACTGCATTCCAAGTGCCTTCGTTCATGTAAAGGGGGATGTCGTATTTTCTTGACAGCACGCCTATTCCCTTGACATGGTCTGAATGGTCGTGGGACACTAGGATGCCTTTGATCGTATTGATGTCGGATTCTATCTGTTTTAAAGCGGTAGATATTTTTATCCCGCTTAGTCCGGCATCTATCAGGACTCTTCCGTGGCTTCCTTCAACGTAAAGGCTGTTGCCGCTGCTTCCGCTGTATAAACTGCAAAATTTCATCCTCTTGCCTCCAATATCCTCTTATGACGAATTTTCGACAGCACAGGATTCTGTCCTTTCATCATAGACAAATTTTCTTAAACAAAGCTTAAAACAGGCCCCTTAATCCGGGGCCTGCCTTCAGTCTCTTATTCTAATGATATTAGCTCCCAAATCAAGAAGCTTTCTTTCCATATTCTCATATCCTCTGTCCAAGTGCTTAAGCTCCGTCACCTCAGTTTTGCCGTCCGCAACCAGGCCTGCAATTACCATTGCCGCTCCAGCTCTGAGGTCAGTAGCGCTTAGAGTGGTCCCTGAGAGTTTTTTTCTTCCATTTATCATGGCTGCTCGTCCGTTTACAAGTATCTCAGCTCCCATTTTGATAAGCTCGTCTACGTACTTGAACCTGTTTTCAAAGATACTCTCCGTAATGGTCCCTGTGCCTTCCGCCATGCACATAAGCACAGCCATCGGTTGTTGCAAGTCCGTAGGAAAACCTGGGTAGGGTAAAGTCTTTATGTTTACAGCTTTTAGAGGTTCCTTGCCTATCACTCTTACCGCATCATCATGCTCTATAATCTCAGCTCCCATTTCCATCAATTTCGCCGAAATGGACTCCAAGTGTTTTGGTATCACATTCTTGACCAAAACGTCTCCCTTTGTGGCAGCTGCAGCTATCATATAAGTGCCTGCCTCAATCTGATCCGGTATTACCATGTATTCACAACCGTGCATCTTTTGTACACCGGTGATTTTTATAACATCTGTTCCAGCGCCTTTTATGTTCGCTCCCATCAAGTTCAAAAAGTTTGCAACGTCGACTACATGGGGTTCCTTTGCAGCATTTTCAAGCACCGTTACCCCTTTGGCTTTAACCGCAGCCAACATGATATTTATGGTGGCTCCTACGCTGACTACATCAAGATAAATCGGAGCTCCTATCAGTTCATCAGCCTCTGCGCTGATTATCCCGTGTTCAAGGCTAACCTTTGCCCCCAAAGCTTCGAATCCTTTGATGTGCTGATCTATAGGCCTGACTCCTATGTTGCAGCCTCCTGGAAATGGAATGACAACTTTTTTAAATCTCCCCAACAATGCACCTATTAGGTAATATGAAGCCCTCATTTTTTTTGTTTCATCATCCAGCATCTCGAATTTTTCCACGTTTTCCGTGTCAAATATCACGGTATTCCCGTTTTCTCTTTCCACTTTGGCGCCCATTCTTCCCAATATGTCAATGAATCTGTTTACGTCTTTTATATTTGGCAGGTTTTCAAGCCTGCATACTCCTTCAGACAAAATCACCGCCGGTATCAATCCCAACGCCGCATTTTTTGCACCTGCTATCGTAACTTCTCCATTGAGCGGATGTCCGCCCTCTATAATCAAACGATCCATGTTTAACTTCCCTTCAATTGAAATCTTTCTCACTGGGATGCATTATATCATATTTTTATCCAACTTAAAACACAAAAAGATAGCCATGCCCCTCGTTTATAACATCTCGAGATTTCTCAGTTATATGGTATAATGATTTAGATAACTTTTTTTAAGAAGGTGTGTGTTAATTGAACCATTTTGAGATGATTCGAAACAACGACGATCTTTCAGTAACTCTGATTGAAAATATTTTCATAAATCACTATATGCCAAAAGCTCCTGGGGATTTTGTGAAAGTCTATCTCCTTGGACTAAAGTATTGCCAAAGCAACAGCCTGTCTGCTATCAGCGACAAGGTCATCGCTAAAAGCCTCAATCTGCTTGAAAGCGACGTTATAAAAGCATGGAGATATTGGGAATCAGAGGGAATAGTACAGGTGGAATCTCCAGCTGGGGAAAATACCAGAATCAACTACTTTAACATCGCATCCTTGATGCTGGAAGGGAAAAAGCTTCCATCCAAAAAAACCGAAGAAGATAAAAGCAAAAATCTTACCCGCGAGATGTTCAAGGCGGTGGAGTACATGTTTGCACGACCGCTCAGCTCCAAGGAGCTTCAAACAATAAACAGCTGGCTGGAAGATTTGTTCTTTACCCCGGAGCTTGCAACTCTTCTTGTAGAGTACTGTATCGGAAAGCAAAAGAAGGACTTCAACTATATGAACAAGGTCGCGCTTTCATGGTACGATAAAAGCATCAGGACATACGACGAGGCATTGGCCCACATCGACTCTACCAATACGAAATGGGCCAATTATTACAAGATAATGCACTTTCTCGGTTTCAACCGCCAGCCCTCCAAGGCCGAAACCGAATATATGGACAAATGGCTTGATGATTACAAGATGCCTCTTGAGATGATATTTGAAGGATGCAGAAAAATGACAGGATTAAACAAGCCAAACTTTCGTTACCTCGACACGGTTTTAAAAAGCTGGCATGAAAAAGGCTACACGAGCCCCGATCAAGTTGTAGATGACAGACCGGCCACCAAGCAGTCTCCAGATCAAAAGGATTCCAAATACGATTACGATCTGATACAAAAAAAATTGCGAGAAAAAATGTGGAGTGATAAAAAATGAAAGACCCTATTTACAATGACACCCTGATAGAATTCAACGAAAAGATACTGCGGCGCAAGCGCATACACAAGCAGCGCATCGACGACCTATACAAGGCCATGCCCCAGCTGAAGTCTCTCCATGACGGAATAAACAGAGCGGGGCTCAAGCTAGCTTTGTCCTCAATTCCCGGTGAGAGTCATAAGAATCTTGAAAATATTAAAAATGAGATAGCTTCCTTAAAAGACGACGAGCGCTCACTTCTTCAATCCAAGGGATATCCGGAGGATTATCTCCAAT
Source organism: Alkalibacter saccharofermentans DSM 14828 (assembly GCF_900128885.1). Taxonomy (NCBI): domain Bacteria; kingdom Bacillati; phylum Bacillota; class Clostridia; order Eubacteriales; family Eubacteriaceae; genus Alkalibacter; species Alkalibacter saccharofermentans. The sequence continues at coordinate 138,963 of NZ_FQTU01000002.1, read as the reverse complement.
ACAAGCCTGCATGCAAGGTCTGCATGGATGAAGGATATGTGGAAGGGAAAAGATGCAATTGCTTCAATAGCCTGTTAATAGAAAAGTACTACGACCAGTCCAACCTTAAAAACATTCTCTCCAAAGAAAATTTTGATACCTTCAAAATGGATTACTATTCGGGGGACAAAGGACCATATCCTGTTTCTCCGAAGCTTCAGATGGAAAAGATCCTTCTTGAAAGCATCGACTTCGTAAAAAATTTTGGCGAGGAAAGTCTCAACCTTTACTTTTTTGGCGATCCCGGGTTGGGAAAGACATTTTTATCACACTGTATCGCCAAGGAGCTTCTTGATAAAGGTTACGTGGTTATATACCAGACCGCTTCTGAAATCATGGATATCGTAAGGAGAAGCAAGTTTTCATCCAATCCTGAAGCATATCAAAATCACCCCGCAAGCTATCTTTATACCTGTGATCTTTTGATCATAGACGACTTGGGCACCGAAACCCTCACCGAATTTGCCAATAACGAGCTTTTTACCCTCATCAACAAGCGTTTAAAGGACAACAAAAAAATGATTATTTCTACGAACCTTTCAGTTAATCAGCTTGAAAAACGCTATTCAACCAGACTGGCCTCAAGAGTCATTGGAAATTTTCATTTCCTTGAATTTTTTGGAGAAGATATACGCATGAAAAAAGCCGACATTCTTTAGTCGGCTTTTTTAGGTTCAATTATTTTTTTATTTATTATCAATCCAGTACATAGACCTTCAAAGTCCTTCTTCCGAATCTTATGGCTTCTTCATGAGTGTTGAAGTATATGTCTATCCTGTTCCCTTTTATGGCTCCGCCCCGGTCTTCAACCACGAAAATCCCTCTGTTGGAATTTCCTCTGAAATGGGGTATGTAAAATTCTGTGCCGAAGGAAAACTGAGTGGATGCTGCAATGGTATGATTTGCTCTAGTCCTTGCCCCGCTTGCCGTGACAGTTCCGTTTCCCGGACCGGTGCACTGTGAGCAGGAACAATATGCTGTTGCAACTACATACAACGTCTGGTCAAATCGGGTCTGTCCCCTTGAAGTGGCAATATATACGTTAGTTCCTACCTCCTGAATCTCTTCAACAGGCTCTTTTTCCATTTTTTCTTCAACAACGGTTCTGCTATATTCTTCTCCATCGTGATAGACCACCTTTTCCGTAATGCTTCTTAGTCCGTCTTTTCCTTTTTGGACGGTATTTACTACGCCCTTATCTAAAGTTTGATTGTTTCTAGTTACTTTGCTGTATTTAACCGGTTGTTCTTCTGTTACGACTTCTTCCACTACCCGAGTAATCTTTATTTCCCCGCTGAATTTCTCGTCGATCTCATCCTCTGGATTTGGGTATACCATGTCCAGATTTTCCAACCTTAGCCCCAGTTGGCTTATTATCTTGTCCACTTGCCGCTGGGCGGTAAAGAATACATATTCCTTTCCATCTGCAGTTACGGTTATCTCCTTTGCTCTGCTGATTCTGATCTCCTGTCCGTTTTCCAAGGTGTCGGTCAATGGTTGAGAAATCTCATCCATCTCCCCCAAACTGATTTCATTTTCCAAAAGCGCATCTTTTACGCTTTTTTCTCCTCTGAATGTATATTCGATAGTTTTTTCTCCGTCTACTATTGTTGCCAATCTTTCAGTTGTTTGGAAGACGATAAATGCTGCTGACATTGCCAAAGTTAGCAATGCGATGATCAAAAGATTACGGCCGCCTGACCATGCCTCCTTCAATCTCTTTAAGTTAACATTCATTTTTTACCTCCTAAAAATTTGAACCTTGCCTGCATATAACAAGCATTTGACGCACACTCCCGTCAAATATGAGACATCATACCCCAAAAAAACTTTTTTGTCAAACTTGTTACTATTTAGTTACTCATTATTTACACTTTGTATATATTTATGAGGGTTTTGCTATTGACATTTTCGAAAAGCTTTACGTTTACATCTCAAGAGAAAACGATATCTTTAGCAATTAAAAAATGAGCTGAATTTTCAGCTCATCTCTTTATCTTTTCGAACACTTCAAATGTATTTATTTCAACATGCTCCATTAGCTTTTCGAAGGTAATCTCTTTTATATCCGCAATTTTTTCTGCAACATATCTTACGTAGCTGGGATTGTTTGTCCTGCCTCTGTAGGGAACCGGCGTAAGATAAGGACTGTCCGTTTCAACCAGTATTCTGTCCAATGGGGTGTTGGCGGCAACCTCCGGAAGCTTTCGAGAGTTTTTAAATGTCAATGGTCCTGAGAGGGATATATAATATCCCAAATCCAGGTACCTCTTTGCCATCTCCCAGCTTCCTGAGTAGCTATGCATTACGCCTCTGACCTTACCTTTAAAGGACTCTAAAATATTGTATGTATCCAGGTGGGCATCTCTTGAGTGAATTATTACGGGCAGCTCTTTTTTAACGGCAATCTCCATCTGCCTTTTAAAAACCTCTCGCTGAATCACCCTTGGCGAATTGTCGTAGTAATAATCCAACCCAATTTCACCTACAGCAACTACCTTTTCATAATCTGAGTTTTGTATTATGAAATCGTAAAACTCTTCATCTGCCATCTGAGCATCATGGGGATGGATTCCAAGCGCTGCATACACTACTTCAAATTCCCTAGAAATCATCAATGCTTTTTCAGCGGATGTTCTATCATAGGAAGGATTTATTATCAGCTTTCCTCCCTCTTTTTTGAAGTTTTCTATTACTTCATTTAAATTACCCTCATATGCTTCATCATCCAGATGAGCGTGTGTATCTATAAGCATTATTCGCCTCCATAAGTGTTGCTTATTGTGTTTATGTTCCTACAAAATCACTTTATTTTGATGATCTCTGAAGGTTTTCCTTCTATAATATAGTGTTCATCTCCGAGATAGTCTGCTTCAGCCATGTTGTGTGTTACAAATACTATCGTTTTGCCCTGCTTCCTTTGAAGTTTTTTTATGTCATCCATCATCTGCCTTTTCAGTTTTTCATCGATTCCACTAAAAGGCTCATCCATTAAAATCAAATCACCTGGATAGGCAAATGCCCTGGCAATAGAAACCCTTTGCTTCATGCCGCCACTTAGTTGAGCCGGATAAAAATCTTTTTGTTTCTTCAGCTCAACAGATTCAAGTACCTTAGAAATCACATCATCGATCTCCCGTCCATTCATCTTTTTATCCAGCACAAACCTAATATTCTCAGACACCGTCAAGTGGTCAAGAAGCCTAGGCTCCTGAAATACGTACGCGACCCTGCTTTTGTCCACGCCGCAGACCAGGCCTTCGAATTCAGAGTCGATTCCTGATAAAATATTTAAAACAGTAGTCTTTCCAATTCCTGATGCTCCGGAAATCACGGTTATAAGTCCTTTTTTTATATATATGTTTATTCCGTTAAAAATCGTCTCTCCATCATATTTCTTAACCAACCCTTTAATTTCTATATCCATATCCCACCATCTTGCTTCTTTTTTCTATAAGACCTTTGACTCCCTTCTCCATCAAAATGCTCAGTATGATAACCGTCGCAGTCCAGGCAAAGAGCTCTGTGGTCTCAAGATATATTTTTGAGTTGTAAATCATCCTTCCCATGGCATAAGGGGCAGAGGATAACAGCTCCGCAGTTACCGTGCTCTTCCATCCTAATCCTATTGATATGGATAGCCCGGAGAGTATATATGGGCTTAAGTGAGGCAAATATATATTTCTCAAAACGCTCAGCATGTCCACTTGGTAAACCTTTGCCATTTCTAGCTTCTTCGAGTCAACCGTGCTCATACCTTCGAAGGTATTAGACCATATAGGCGGAAAACAAAGCAAAAAACAAACCGCCACAGGAGCAAGGTTCTCATCAAACCAAAGTAGGATTAGGATGCTGACTGACACCACGGGTATCGCCTTGACAAGACCAATCAGCGGCTCGATAAGATATAATAGCTTCCTATTGAGAGAGCTTGCGACTCCTAATACAATGCCTGCGCCCATGGACAGTCCTACCCCAGCGATTATCCTCGCCACTGTCGTTCCCACAGCCAAACGAAAAACCTCCTTGGGCATAAGCTCCAACAAGGTCTTTATAGTCTCCCTCGGCGAGGGCAGAATCAAGCTGCTTGAAACCCTTGCAGCTCCAAATTCCCATATCAATAAATAGAATCCAATAACCAAGATAGTCCTGATTTGCTTGCTCATTTTACTCTGAGTAATAGAATTCATCATCCGGCAACGCACCTCCGACTGATCCCGGGTTGAATTCAAACAAGATTTTATAATAAGCTTCCAAGCTTTCCCTCGCTTCAGTTGCCTTAATATATACTATATTGCTTCCGCCAATAGCGTTTTCTGCTATTTTTTCCTGTGGAAGTATCCCCTGCTCCACTATCAGTGCGGCAGCCTGTACAGGATTCTGATTAACATAATCAATGGATTCCTCGTATTTTTCAAGTATATAGGATAAGGCTTCCGGATATTCAAGGGCAAATTCCTTTCTTATTGAAATACAGCCCATTGGCAGGCTTTTCCCTTGCGTAGCCTTCTCCCACTCTACTGTCAAGTCCAGCACTGTTTTTACCCCATCCATGTTCATAAGGGTAGATGTGACGAATGGTTCCGGTAAAACAACGACATTTCCCTTGTCTTGTGAAAACTGAGTCGCCGCCTCTGCATGCTCCTGATAAAACCTTATGTTTACATCCTCGTCTGGATTTAAGCCATTATTATCTAAAATATATCTTAATATATACTCCGGAGTAGCACCTTGACCTGATGAATAGATGGTTTTGCCTAAAAGATCGGAGATAGAATCTATCTGCGTCTCTTCACCCGACAAAATGTATAGCGTTCCCAAGGTATTTACAGCTCCCATCAGCACCCCACCTTCAGTCCTGTTGTATAAAACTGCTGCAAGATTAGTAGGCATAGCCGCAATATCCAAGCTGCCGTTTATAATATCGGCGCTTATTTGGTCCGGAGCTGTATAGATCTTAAACTCAAGCTTTGCGTTCTCTCCAAGATCCAGCCCCTCATCCATTAGCTTTGCCGCTCCCATACCGGTAGGACCTGCCAAAAGTCCCATGGTGACCGTCTTTTCATCTTCTATAAGGTCTCTTTGTCCACATCCAGCTGTAAAAACGGAAAGTATCAATGCGACAATCAATATCAGTATCAGTTTTTTTCTTTTCACTTTTTTGCCTCCGAATATTTATTGTTTATTCATCATGATTTGCAGTCCTTCTTTTTCTAGCCATTCTTTCTTCCCATGATAATCAGGCATCACGCTTTCGACCTTCTGCCAGTATTCCGGACCATGGTTCAAATGGATAAGGTGGCACAGCTCGTGAACTACCACGTAATCCAGTATGTCGTCAGGCAGCATGGCGCATTTCCAGTGAAATTTCATGTTGCCGAAATTTGAACAAGCAGCCCACCTGCCGAACATCTTCTCCACCTTTATTTCTCCCGGGTTTACTCCAACAAGATTTTTGTAGCGTTGAATTCTAGCCGTTACCATCTCAAGTGTATTTTCCTTTAAAAAATCGATTGTCAGCCTTCTGATGGTAACCTGATTTTCTGTCTTGTTTTCAAATATAAAGCGATTGCCGTCAAAATTCAAGCTTTCATGAGCATCTTCATGAAGCACAGTCTCCAAAAGATATTCCTTTCCATTAAAAAGAATACTTCCTCCCAGGGCAGCGAACAAATCTTTCTGTTTATATTTTAACACAAAATCGAAATTGTCTTCTAAAAATGTCTCTACCGTGGAAATGGGCATGTTCTTTGGGACAGTTACTTCCACCTCGCCTTTGTCCGACACTACTAAAATATCCGATCTACGTTTATATTTAACCAAAAACTCCACGCCCTTTAATGCAATATGTGTTTTTGACATCCTAATCACCCCGCATAATCTAATTTTAGCCCATAACCAGAGTTGAAACAACCTACTTGCCCATTTCTTCTCTTTTCTTTCCTATAAAATCGAACCTGCTCTTAATATGGTCAAAGTTTTCATCCTCTATACATTTTCTAAAATAGCTGATGCTTTCTGTGAACTCATCCAAAGTATCTACAAGTTTGTCCTTGTTTGCAATGAACAGTTCTGCCCACATGTCAGAATTGATCATTGCGATTCTTGTCATATCCTGAAAGCTTCCTCCTTCAAATTGAGTGACCTTGGAATCTTCGCTGATATCCACCATTGATGCGGCTATTATATGGCATAGCTGACTTGTGAATGCAATTTTTTCATCATGAGTATCAGGATCTGTTTCTATCAATCTTCCGAAGCCCATTTTGGATATCAAGCTGCGCATCATATCCAGATTTTCGGGCTTGTTTTTATCTGTTGGAGTCAATATGTAGTTTTTTCCCTCAAATATCTTGGCGGAAGTAAATCCCTCCTTGTTCTTTTCCCTTCCTGCCATAGGATGGCCAGGTATGAAATCCACATCATCCCTCAATATTCCATCGAGATTTTCTACCATTTTTCGCTTCAGCCCCACGATATCGGTTATGACTGAATTTGATTTAAAGTTGTTCATATTCTTCTTTATAAAGTCCAAAGCATCATGTAGATAAAGACATACAACCACAAGATCGCAACTTGGCAGTATATCCGAAGCATTTTGGTATCCTTTGTCTATAAGCTTTTCACTTTCAGCCTTTTTTAGCACTTCGTTATTTCGGTCCAAGGCATATATGGTTTCAAACCCGATGTTTCTAAAGCTTGCAGCATATGCGCTTCCCATGAGTCCAAGCCCGACTATCAGAACTTTCTTGTTTTTAAAGTCGATTTCTTCCATTTAACCAATGACCTTCCCTTCGATTTGTGCGTACTTTTTCAAAACTTTCATGAGCTGGTCGAATTTTTCAGGCTTTAGAGACTGGGCCCCGTCACACAAAGCATCCTCAGGGGAGTTGTGCACTTCGATCATAAGGCCGTCCGCTCCCGCAGCCAATGCAGCTTTGGCCATAGGCTCCACCATCCACCACATCCCCGTGGAGTGGCTTGGGTCAACAAATACCGGCAGGTGGCTTTTTTTCTTCACAGCTGGAATAGCGCTTAAATCCAGAGTATTTCTGGTAAATGTTTCAAAGGTTCTTATTCCACGTTCGCAAAGTATAACTCTGTCATTTCCTTCTTTCATTACGTACTCAGCGGACATGATCCACTCTTCGATAGTTGCCGCAAGTCCTCTTTTAATCATTACAGGCTTGTTGCACTTTCCAAGCTCCTTAAGAAGGACGAAGTTTTGCATGCTTCTGGCGCCGACTTGGATTATATCCACGTCTTCTACAAAAGCATCGAGTACGTCTGTAGACATTATCTCTGATACAATGGGAAGCCCTGTCTCTTTTCTTGCCAGTTTTAAAAGTTCCAATCCGTCAAGTCCCATTCCTTGAAAACTGTAGGGAGACGTTCTGGGCTTGAAAGCTCCTCCTCTTAAGAAGCTTGCTCCCGAGGCTTTTACGCTTTTTGCTACGCTTATCACCTGTTCCTCGCTTTCCACCGAGCATGGTCCTGCAATTACGCTGAATGCGCTTCCGCCAATTTTTCTTCCGTCGACTTCGAAGACGCTGTCTTCAGGGTGAAACAATCTGTTTGCCTTCTTATAAGGTTCTTGAACCCTCAGAACCTTTTCTACTATTTCATTTGACGCAATGCTATCCAAATCAACTGACCTAGTGTCTCCTATGAGCCCCATGACTATATGATCCACTCCTTTAGAAAAATTGATCTCCATACCTCTCTTTATCAAATTTTCCTTTAACTTTTCTACTTCACTTTGCGGAGCATCCGCTCTTACCACAACTATCATTTCTTTTCCCTCCTTCATAGTAATAAAAAAAGAGACCCTCATCGAGTCTCCTTAATTTCAATACATTAATTTCCATTTATTCTCACAAGGGCACTCCATGCCTTTTAACACTTATTTTTTTGTACGTTAAAATAACCAAAGCCATAATAATAGCTCCAGCCAAATCCGTAAAAATAAAAAGCGTTATCAAGTTTTTGTGCGTTAAAAACCTGTTTTGACATGATGTTTCCTCCAAGATAAATTTATATCATTATACTTTTAATATTTCCAAATGTCAATGCATCTTTATATCATAAATTTTACAGATTATGTTTTTTTACAAATAATTGAATGAATTCTTGATTGCTGTTGGTTCTGCTCATTGTTTCTATCAGCTTTTCAGCAATATCCGCAGATGCGTGATTAGAAAATGCCCTTCTTATGCTAATGACGAACTTCATTTCCTCATCTGACAAAAGCTTGTCCTCCCGCCTCGTTCCCGACTTATATATATCTATTGCCGGGAAGATTCTCTTTTCCGTCAAGCTTCTGTCAAGGTGCAGCTCCATGTTACCGGTACCTTTGAATTCTTCAAAAACCATATCGTCCATTCTGCTGCCGGTATCGATTAGTGCCGTCGCTAAAATAGTCAAGCTTCCGCCCTCTTCAATATTTCTAGCCGCTCCGAAAAACTTCTTTGGGAGGTACAAGGCTTCCGGATCCAAACCTCCTGAAAGAGTCCTTCCTGACGGGGGAACAACAAGGTTGTTTCCTCTGGCAAATCTAGTAATGCTGTCCATCAGTATCACAACGTCTTTTCCTTGCTCAACGAGTCTTTTTCCCCGTTCCAATACTATTTCAGCAACCTTTATATGGTTGGCTGGAAGCTGATCAAAGGTGGAGTAGACTACATCCGCTTGGACAGATCTCTGTATGTCTGTAACCTCTTCCGGCCTCTCGTCGATTAATAGCACTATAAGTTCAACTTCAGGGTTGTTCTTTTTAATAGCGTTGGCTATCTCCTTTAGCAATATCGTCTTGCCCGCCTTGGGGGCTGCGGCTATCATGCCCCTTTGGCCTTTTCCAACGGGCGCAAATAGATCGATAATTCTGGTAGACACCGGGAATTTCCCTGTTTCAAGCTTAATTCGTTCATCAGGAAATACGGGCGTAAGCCTTTCAAAGTTAGGTCTGTTTACTACCTTCTCAGGGATGTCCCCGTTAACAGTTTCTACATACAAGAGGGCATCAAATTTTTCCCCTTCATTAGGCGTTCTGATTTTTCCCATTATCTTGTCACCCGTTCTAAGCCTAAATCGCCGTATCTGGGATGGTGATACGTATATATCATTGTCTCCGGAAAGGTAGTTATTTGTCCTTAAGAATCCGAATCCATCACTCAAAACTTCCAAGATTCCCGTCTGAGACTTTCCGTATTTGCTCATATCCTTCTTTTCGGGGTTGTTCATGAGATCTTCTTCTTCTTTCATGATCTCACTTGTACTTCTGCCATTGACACTTTCTACAAATAGCATGGCAAAATACTTCTCCCCTTCTCTAGGGCTTCTAACCTTACCTTTAATTTCATTGCCGGATCTCAGCTTGAATTTCTGAATCTGGGATGCTGAAACGTAAACGTATTCTTCAGGAGACTTCATATCGTCATTTTTGAGAAATCCGAACCCTTCAGGAAGTATCTGTAATGTTCCGGAAAGTTCAAAGGCAGAATCCACAGGATCCTTCAGTCGAGCATACTTCCCCCCATTTTTTTCCTCAACCTGGGCTGTTGTTGATACATTTTCATTTGAGTCGCCTTTTTTACTCGATTCCGTTTCTGCGAGAAGCTCAACGAGCTCTTCCTTCTTAAGCTTCGTGTAATTTTTAAGTCCTGCTTCTTTTGCCTTTTGCCGCAATTCTAATACGGTCATGCTTTCTAAATCCACCTGGCTCAAGCAAACACCTCCTATTGAATTTTTATTGAATTTATTTGGAATTTTGATTTTCAAGAATTTTTATAAGCAATATTTGCGATAATTACGAGAAATGTAACATGATATAAATTAATAAATTTAGACACGCTATAATGATATAATAAATAATCTACCCGTGTCAATAGACGTTTTTTTCACATTTAACTTATCCACAATCTGTGGTTAACCTGTTCATAACACCTTGTGAACAACTCTTGTGCCTAAAAGATTGTTAAATACAACATCCTGTTTGTCTGTGGGTAGTTTTATTCAAAATCTCATACTTATCCACACTGTCCACAGTTTCGCACCTCTTTATCCACATCTCTATGGGTTTTTGTTGGCAACTCATGTGGAAAACTTTTATTTATCCACAAAAATCCCGTCGACAATTAACATATCGACGGGATTAAAATCACATTTCATATTATTTTAGAGTCGCTCCAACAAAATCCCTGAAAAGAGGATGGGCTTTATTAGGTCTGGATTTAAATTCAGGATGGGCTTGCGTTGCCACAAACCATGGGTGATTCTCAATCTCCACCATCTCCACTAGAACTCTATCCGGTGATATGCCGCTTATCACCAAGCCTTTTTCTTCAAGGGTTTCTCTAAACCTGTTGCTGACTTCATATCGGTGTCTGTGTCTTTCATCTATCATTTCTGTTCCGTATGCTTCGTAAGCTTTTGTCCCTTCCTTAAGCTTGCAAGGATAAAGACCCAGGCGCATGGTGCCTCCTTTGTTGTCAATGTCCTTTTGCTCGTGCATAAGGTCTATAACTGGATATGGGGTATTTGGATCAAGCTCAGCGCTGTTTGCTCCCTTTAGCCCGGCTACGTTTCGAGCAAACTCAATTACCGCAATCTGAAGCCCCAGACAAAGACCTAGGTATGGAACCTTCTTAATCCTTGCGTATCTCGCCGCAGCGATTTTCCCTTCTATCCCACGCTCTCCAAAGCCGCCAGGTATGATTATCCCCTTAACGTCGCTGAATACTTTTTCTGCATTGTCTTCAGTTACATCCTCGGAATGAACCCACTTGATTTCAACATCGCAGTCATTTGCAATCCCACCGTGCTTCAAAGCCTCTGCTACTGAAAGATATGCATCGTGCAGCTCAACATATTTGCCTACCAAGGCGATTTTTACTTTTCCTTTTAGGCTTTTTGATTTTTCCACCATTGCTGTCCAATCTGAAAGATCCGGAGCATTGCAGGTAATCGACAGTTTTTCGCAAACCAACTCCGCCAATCCTTCCTTTTCAAGAAGGAGAGGCACTTCATATAGTTCTGATGCATCGGTATTTTGAATTACCGCTTTTGATTCTACATTACAAAATAGGCTTATCTTTTCCTTTATGGATGTATTTACATCCTTTTCCGATCTTAAGATGATTACATCTGGCTGAATTCCCAGGCTTCTGAGCTCTTTAACAGAGTGCTGCGTAGGCTTGGTCTTAAGTTCTCCTGCCATGCTGAGATATGGAAGCAATGTAACGTGTACGAATATCACGTTCTTATGTCCCAAATCATTTTGCAGCTGTCTTATCGCCTCAAGAAAAGGCAGACTCTCTATATCTCCAACTGTTCCGCCGATTTCAGTGATGACCACATCAGAAGATGCATTCTGCCCTACCCGCAATACACTTTCCTTAATCTCATTTGTGATATGAGGAATAACCTGAACCGTACCTCCCAGGTAGTCTCCCCTTCTCTCTTTTGAGATTACAGACCAGTATATCTTACCAGTGGTTACGTTGCTGTCTTGAGACAGGTTGGTGTCGATGAATCTTTCGTAGTGGCCTAGATCCAAATCAGTCTCCGCACCGTCATCTGTGACGAATACTTCTCCGTGTTGGTATGGGCTCATTGTGCCCGGATCGTAGTTTATGTAAGGGTCAAATTTTTGGATTGCCACTTTCATGCCTCTATCCTTTAAAAGCCTTCCCAAAGATGCCGCGGTAATACCTTTTCCCAGAGAGGACACAACCCCACCGGTAACAAATACATACTTTGTACTCATCAATTATCCTCCAGATATATTTAAATTATTATTGCTCTTATTACTATAGTATTCATTATATATTTTATTTAACTTACCTTCAATGAAATCTTGATTTTTATCGGTTTAACTACTCATTTATTCAACAATCAAACCGTTATATTCTACATTATCCAGGGATAAAAGTAAAGAGGTAATGAAAAAAAGAAATGCCCTGAAAATATGGATATCTTCAGGGCTTCATTTGAATTTATTTTCTTGCGATTGCCTTTTTGGCAGCTGCCACGATGTCTTTAGCAGTAAGTCCGTACTTTTCCAAGAGTTCATCTGGCGTTCCAGACTCTCCGAAAGTATCGTTTATGCCCACCATCTCAAGTGGCGCGTATTCTTTTTTAACAAGCACTTCTGCTACTGCAGAACCGAGTCCTCCGATTATGCTGTGCTCTTCCGCTGTGACGATAGCTTTAGTCTCCTTAGCGGCTTTGACTACAGCTTCTTCGTCAAGAGGCTTGATCGTGCCCATGTTTAATATTCTAGCTGAAATGCCTTCTGCTTCAAGAGTTTTTTGAGCTTCAATCGCAGTTGAAGTCATTATGCCTGTAGCAATAATAGTTACGTCGCTTCCTTCTTTAAGCTGTGCAGCTTTTCCGATTTCAAACTCATAGCTCTCATCGAACAAAATAGGAAGATTTGGTCTGCCTAGTCTTAAGTACACAGGTCCATTGTACGCTGCGGCAGCTTCCACCATTTTTTTAGTCTCGACACCATCTGCCGGGCAAAGCACGACCATGTTCGGAATTGATCTCATCAAAGAAAGATCTTCCACAGACTGGTGAGTTGCTCCGTCTTCTCCCACAGTAAGTCCTGAGTGAGTCAAAGCTATTTTAACATTTAGTTTTGGATATGCTATAGAGTTTCTAATAACTTCAAAAGCTCTTCCCGCTCCGAACATCGCAAAAGTTGATGCGAATGGAATCTTTCCTGTAGTAGCAAATCCTGCAGCTATTCCCATCATGTTCTGCTCAGCAATTCCGCAGTTGAAGTGTCTTTTAGGAAATTCTTTTCCAAAAGTTGCTGTATTTGTAGATTTGGAAAGGTCCGCATCCAGTACGACTATATTTTCATTTTCCTTGCCCAATTCAGCAAGTGTGTTTCCATAGGCTGCTCTAGTTGCTATCATATCCGCCATTACAGTGTACCTCCCAACTCTTCTAATTCTTTTAAAGCTTGCGCTGTTTGGTCTGCATTAGGAGCAGAACCGTGCCAGCCCGCCTGGTCTTCCATAAATGATACGCCTTTTCCTTTTACGGTTTTGCATATTATTGCAGTCGGTTTGCCAAATGCTGTTTTCTTCAAAGCTTCTCTAAGCTCATCTAAATCATGGCCATCTTCAACCATCACAACGTTCCAGTTGAAAGCTTCAAATTTCTTGTCTATAGGCTCAGGTCCCATTACATCGCAGATTTTTCCGTCGATTTGCAAACCGTTGTAGTCAACAAAGGCAACCAGGTTATCTACATAATAGTGTCCGGCAGCCATAACAGCTTCCCAAATCATGCCTTCCTGCAGCTCTCCGTCACCTACCAAAGCGTAAACCTTATAGTCTTTTTTATCAAGTCTTGCAGCCATAGCCATGCCAATCGCAGTAGACAGACCTTGTCCTAAAGAACCGGTACTCATATCTACCCCAGGCACGTTTTTCATGTCAGGATGTCCTTGTAGCTTGCTGTTTATTTTTCTAAATGTCATCAACTCGTCTTTGTCAAAGTACCCTCTCTCCGCCAATGTTGCATACAATAATGGTGAAGCGTGTCCTTTAGACATGACAAATCTGTCTCTGTCAGGATTTTTAGGATCTTTGGGGTCATTGTTCATTACCTCAAAGTATAGCAGGGACATAATTTCCACCCCTGACAACGATCCTCCCGGGTGCCCGGATTTTGCATTGGAAATCTGCTTGATAATGCTTTGCCTGATGTTGTTGGCAACAACCTTTAAATCAGCCATTTTCATACCTCCTGTTAGTTTTCTATTTTTTTAAAGCCTTCGCCTAGAACTTCATAGACATCGGCCAAAATGACAAATGCATTTGGATCTATTTTCTTAACAATATCTTTCATCTGAAACACTTGGGCTCGGTGGACAATACAAAAAACTACTTCTTTGTCTTCACCGGTATATCCTCCCCGGCCACTAAGCATGGTCACGCCTCTATCAAGCTCAGCTATGATAGCTTTACCGATTTCATCGGAATTTCGGCTTATTATATAGAATGCCTTCGCATAGCTTATACCTTCCTGAATCAAATCTATCATCTTCATCGACAAGTATAGCGTCAGCGTGGAATAAAGTGATATTTCCATATTCTTAAAGGCAACTCCAGCCGTTATCACCACCATGAAGTCGATGAGCATCAGCCAGGTTCCTACGGATATCCCTCTGAAATATTTATGCATTATGGATGCAAGTAAATCAGTTCCGCCCGTAGTTCCTCCAAATTTGAATACAACGCCTATTCCCAGTCCTAAAACGACTCCTCCAAAAACAGATGCGAGAAATATATCATTGGTAAATACAGGAGTACGCATTATTACGTCTACGTTGATTGAAAAAAGCACTGTACCGAAAAAGGTCTTGACTCCAAACCTTCCACCTAAAATTCTAAAAGCTATAAAGAACAGGGGAATGGTAAATACCAAAGTAACTAATCCGACAGGGTAACCTGTCACGTGATACAATACCGTAGCCAGACCACTGAATCCTCCGGGAGCTATCTTATTTGGTATGCTCAAAGAGTTGAACCCAAGCGCCATTATCATAGTCCCAAAAGTTATCCCTATATAATCTTTAACTTCACTTTTAACGGATTTGAATCTACTCATCATTGCAAGCTCCCCTTTATCCAAAATCCAACGTCATTATACCATACAAAGTTCTCAACGGATATAGTATAACACTTTGTAAACGTACTCAACTTTAAACTTTTGCTCAAAACGTTATTTTTTTGACATATATTTCTATAGAGCCTGAGATTCTTTTCACAGTCTGATATTGTATACAATGTCCTGTATTCTCAAGGTTTTCTTGACTTTTCAAGACTTTAATATAACAAACAAGACCCTATACTGCCACACACAAAACAAACAACCTAGTCTAATTACCAGGTTGTCGCATAAAATATCACTGTATTATTCTTATATTGTCCGTCTAATAAAATTAAATGTGACCTACTTATTCCTGTTCGACAATTGTGCTGATAACCTTAAAGGGCAAACCATTTTTTATATACACCTTTGGTACTCTTTCCTTAGTCATGCAGCTAATTTCATAATTAATAGTCCCCATGTGAGTGGCTATTTCCTCAATTGGTAGGCCTTTGCCATACAACAAGACCTTATCTCCAACCTTGATGCCTTTTGAGCCCGTTATATCAATTATTATCTGATCCATGCATACAGTTCCGATTATCGGGTACCTATGCTCTCCAATTTTCACTTGGGCTTTATTCGTCAATAATCTGCTGTAACCATCAGCATAACCTACCGGAAGCGTGGCTATGAGCCTACCGCTATCTGCAACATATCTTCTACCGTAGCTAACGCTATCTCCGGCGTTGATGTGTTTGATGTGAGATATCCGCGTGTAAAACTCCTTTACCGGCTTGACAGTCATTGCTTCGCAGTCGACTTCATCCGAAGGATACATTCCATAAAGAGTGATTCCGGGGCGAACCATGTCGTAATGGCTGTCTTTTAGATCGATGATCCCTCCACTGTTTGCCATATGCTTTAAAGGAATCCTTAAACCCCTTTTTTCAAGCTCTGTTACGGTTTCATCGAATATTTTCATTTGGCTGTAGGAATATCTTTTATCCTTCTCGTCCGAAACTGCAAAATGAGAAAATATGCCTTCTATTTCTATGTTTTTCATTTGAGAAATCTCCATAATAGAGCTGACGCTTTCTTCTTGCCTAAATCCCAACCTGCCCATGCCCGTATCCAGCTTTATATGGATCTTGACTTTTTTTTCAGCTCTTATAGAAAGCTTTTTGGCAAAATCGACTTGATAGACAGTGGGAATCAACCCCCACTTGAGGATTTTTGCTAAATGGTCTATTGGAGTGTATCCCATTATCAGTATGGGTACGTCTATTCCGCTCTTTCTAAGCTGTATCCCCTCGTCGTCAAATGCAACTCCCAACATTTTTGCCCCGTTTTCGCAAAGGGCTCTGGCACATTCAACAGCACCATGACCGTAAGAATCAGCTTTGACCACAGGCATAACAGCAACGCTTTCTCCAACGTGTTTTTGAATATTATTATAATTTTCTATTAAATTGTCCAAATTGATTTCACACCAGGTCGGCCGGTATTCCATTTTATTTCCTCCAACTTACATTGCTAAAAGCATTTTTTCCAAAATGACACAGGATTTTTTTGCAGATTCTGCCATGAAGGAACTATAATCAAGCTCCACATCTTCATTAGCCTTGTCTGATATTGCCCTTATCACCATAAAAGGGATCTTATTCAAATGACAGACATGGGCTATGGCTCCTCCCTCCATTTCGACGCACCAACCATTAAATGCAGATTGCAAATATTCTTTTGTAGCGCTGTCTCCTATGGCCTGGTCTCCTGTAAGGATCCTCCCTTTGTAAAGGCGAGAGCTCCCCTTTATAGTGTCACATGCATCCAGAAACCTTCTATCCGTTTTAAATATGCTCACATCCATTCCAGGAATGACCCCTCTTGGATCTCCAAAAATGGATGCATCTATATCGTGCTGCATCACCTCTGTCCCAATGACTATATCTCCCACATCTAGATCCGGATGCAATGCACCTGCTACTCCGCTATTTATTATCGCCTCAACATTAAATACATCTATAAGTATTTGTGCGCACATTGCTGCATTCACTTTTCCAATGCCCGATTTAACAAGCACGATAGATCTCTCGTTGAGAGTTCCTTCGTAAAACTCCAAGCTAGCCACCGTCTTTTTTGTTGCGATTTTCATTTTCCCCTTGAGCATTACAATTTCTGATTCCATAGCTCCTATTATTCCTATCTTCATCTATAAGCCTCCTCTATACCACCAAGGTAAATATCCATACGACCAAAGGTATGGTAAAAAGTGAAAAAAACGTAGTCATAAAAGTGCCTTCAGAAGCCAGGTCCACGTTGTTTTCATAGGTTTTTGCCAATATGGCGCAAAGAGCCGCCACAGGCATTGCTGTTATGATTACCGGAATCCCTAAAAGCAGTTCGTTTGAAACATGGTTTTTCAGCGCAAACAAAAGCACTACAGGCATGATCACCAACCTGAAAAGGCTCACGATATACAGATTCCTGTTTGAAAATATATTTTTAAAATTAACCGTGGCCAAGGATGAACCTATGAATATCATAGATAATGGAGTAGTAAGATCTCCCACCAAGCTCAGGGGCTTTAATGCTATCTCTGGAATTTCCACAGAAAATATGAACAGCATAAATCCTATCACAGTTCCCACCAAGGCCGGCGACAACAGGCTTTTCAGCTTGAATTTGCTCTTTCCCTTTTCCATGAGATAAACGCCCACAGTAAATACCAGGGCATTAAATGGCAAATTGAACAATGCGGCATAAAATATAGACTCTTGTCCGAAAATGGACATCAGTACCGGAAATCCCATGAATGCGGCATTTGAAAATATCATCATGAACTGGTATACGCCCTTGTCCCAGCTTTTTCGCACTCCCAATATCCAAGGTATTATGCCGGCGACTAAAAACTGCAGCCCATAGGCAGGAATAGCAATTAAAAGTATCCCTCCTACGTCTCCAAGCCTGTCCCATGAAAACGGAAGCTGCATGGAAGAAATTATTAAAGCGGGCATGGTGACGTGGGTGATGAACTTGGGAATGTTGTCTGCCATTTCCTTCCCTATAAGATTTATCTTTCTTGTAACGTACCCTGTTATTCCTATTGCAAACAAGGTAAATATGGATAAAAATACGTTGTAAAAATTCATAGCTTAAAATATCCTCCTGTATTCGACCTCATACCATCAGTAATGCGGTTACAATCAAAGGTATCGTAACCATCGATAGCAAGGTCGTCATAAAGACCCCGGACGAAGCAAGGTCTACGTTATTGTTGTATTCTTTGGCAAATATCGTGCAAAGAGTGGCCACGGGCATGGCGTGTATGACCACAGGCACTCCCCTTATCATTTCATTTTCCACAAATCCGCTTATGGCCAAAAGTATGACCATCGGTATCGCCAGCAGCCTTATAAACGAAATCATATAAATCCGCTTGTTGGCGACCATTCGACCGAACTTCACCTCGGTCATGGATGCCCCGATATATATCATCGCAAGAGGCGTAGTCAGGCTTCCAATCATATTTATGGGATCGTCTATAATCACCGGCAGCTTGTATTGTGTGAAAAAAAGTGCAAGTCCCACTAGTGTTGCAATTATCCCGGGAGTAAACATGTCTTTGATGCTAAACACCCTTTTCTCATTTTCCATCATGCTCACGCCCAGGGTCATGATTAATATGCGAAATGGAATGTTGTAGATTGCTCCATAAAAAACAGCCTCAAGACCAAATATTGTGACCAATACAGGATATCCTATGAAACCTGCATTTTGAAACATGATCATGAACTGATAGACACCTTTATCTCCGTCCTCTCCCAAACCAAGAATAAAGGGAATAAAAAGTGAAAATACAAGCTGCACCAAAAAAGCCACTACAGCTATAACCATCAGCGCACCCATCTCCTGTATCCGGTCCCGAGTATATGTAAGCTGCATAGAGGATATGATAAGGCAGGGCAAAGTGATATCAGTAATGAACTTGGGGAAGTTCCCCGCCGCCCCTTCGCTGAGCAAACCTTTTTTCCTTATATGATAACCAATAGCTCCTATAGCAAATAAAGTTGTGATGGATACAAAAACATTGTAAAAATCCAGTTTCAATCATCTCCTCGAAGACTGCAATAATCAATCTACATCATTATCTCACTAATCACAAGAAAAATGAAGCTTTGTTACCTATTTAACCTTTATCCAGGCATCATTAAGTGTTCGTTTTGCATTTGCTATTACTATGTCTGGATCTTCATCTCCAAATGGCTTGACCTCAAAACTTAGCACCAGTGGGTTATCTTTATTAATATAGCCTGTGGATAGCAAAACCTCAAGACATCCTGCAAGTTCCTCTGGATCTGTATATTCACTCATATATTTTTGGAATATCTCACGCTTTACTGCCTTCATTTTATAGCAACTTAAGATTTAATGTCAACGGACCTGTATACAAAATTCATGCATTTGCTTTATTCCATGGATTCTGTTATATATAAAGGTATAAAAACGAAACGAGGTGGTCATATGACAGTACACATAGGAGCCCAGACCGGAGATTTTGCAAAAACGGTTTTAATGCCCGGCGATCCTTTACGGGCTAAATTCATTGCCGAGCGCTACTTGGCTAATGCTTCTAAAGTAACCGAGGTCCGTGGCATGATGGGATACACCGGAACTTACAAAGGAAAAAAAATATCTGTTATGGGCTCCGGTATGGGCATGCCCTCTATGGGGATTTATTCTTATGAACTTTATACGGAATACGACGTGGATAATATCATTAGGATAGGTTCCTGCGGCTCGTTCCAAGAAGACGTGAAAGTACGGGACATAGTATTTGCCATGGGTGCCTGCACAAACAGCAATTTTGCTTCACAATACGGGTTGCCTGGAACATTCAGCCCGATAGCGGATTATGGTCTGTTAAGCAGATCCGTAGAAATTGCCAATACAAAAAATATCCCTATAAAAGTGGGCAATGCCTTGTCTAGCGATATCTTTTACGATGACAATCCAAAGGCTTGGGAGAAATGGTCAAAGATGGGCGTAATGGTGGTGGAGATGGAAGCCGCCGCTTTGTACATGAATGCAGCGCGACTAAACAAAAATGCTTTAGCCATCCTGACTGTAAGCGACAGCTTGGTTACAGGAGAGCTTACTACTGCCCAAGAGCGTGAAAAGACCTTTACAGATATGATGGAGATAGCCTTGGAGCTAGCTTAAAAAAGGGAGCCACGCTCCCTTTTTATCTTTTAACATCCATTTCTATTCTACCATCTTTTATCTCTACGATTCTGTCCGCCTTTTCAGCTATCCGCCTGTCATGAGTTATTACTACAAAAGTAGTCCCTGAATTTTCATTGATATCTCTCAAAATTTTATAAATATTTTCTGTAGAATCTGAATCCAGATTGCCTGTAGGCTCATCTGCCAGAATTATTTCAGGACTGTTCATGAGTGCCCTGGCGATGGCAGTTCTTTGTTGCTGCCCCCCTGACATGTTGTTCGCAGGATTGTTCTTAACCTTTGACAAGCCTACCATTTCCATAAGTTCCTCTGCTTTTTTTAAAGTACTCTTATCAACACCTCCACCCTTGATCCTGTGTGGCATCAAAACATTTTCAAGCGCCGTAAATTCAGGTAGTAGATAATGAAACTGAAAGATAAACCCCAACGTCGAATTTCTTAGATCTGCCAATTGTTTCTTGGCAAGGATGCTAACGTCCTTATCACCTATTAATACATTCCCGGTAGTAGGTTTATCGAGAGTTCCTATTATGTTTAAAAGCGTGCTCTTCCCGCTTCCTGAAGCTCCAATTATGCTGTTGAAACTCCCTCTCTCAAATGCCAAGTCTAAATCAAATAGCACTTGAGTCTTTATTTTATCTCCGTAAATTTTGCTCACTTTTTCAAGTTTTATAATATCAGCCATTTCTGATCACCTCTATTGGATTGAGTTTAAGGGATTTTCTTGCAGGGATAAAAGAAGCTACTAGGCTTGCAAGTATGGCGATGCCTCCTGACAATGCAATAAATCCATAGTTTATGTAAAACGCGATGACTGGAGTCCCATCCGGGTTTAATGCAAATTTAGTAAAAGCCACTGAAAGCCCCAGCCCCAAAGCTACCCCTAGCATCGCACCGAATACCCCCAATATCAATCCTTGAAGCAAAAATATCCTGCTGGCATCTCCGTCTCTTATTCCCATTGCCTTTAGAATGCCAATTTCTTTGGATTTTTGCATTACTGTAATTGCAAGAACACTGGATATGCCCAGCACTACAGATACCATAACGAACACTTGAATCATGATGCTGGATATGCTTTGACCGTTTAGTCCGCTTAAAAGCTCCTGGTTTTGAGCTTTCCAATTATCGATTATCAAATCCTCATTATCTATCCTATTGTTGATGGAATCTGCGATAATATCCGCCGCAAAGACATCCTGCACCTGCATTTCAATAGAAGTCACTTCATCCCCATAATCAAATAAACCTTGAGCACTCTTGATGTCTGTAATTACCCATGAGGAATTTATTGAGGATACCCTAAAGTCATAAAAGCCCGAAATTTTATAATCTTGAATTCTTCCAGTCGCAGTTGCGAGCTTTATGTCGTCCTCTATTGACAGGCCGAGCTCATCTTTAAGGTTCAAGCCGATTATGACTTCTCCTTCTCCGGGCACTTTCCCCTCAATCAGCTTTTCCTCAATGGCGTATATGCCTTCAGCATCTTCAAAAATCCAACCTCTTACGATAACCGGATCGCTGGATTCCTCTCCAACTAAAAATGCCGCCCCATCTGCCGCAGGACTTATTTGGTTTACTCCCTGTTCGTTTTGCACTATGCCTTCTATGATTTCTTCCCAACCACTAATGGTTGCGATTTCTTTATTTGCGCTAATAGTCACTTGGGATGAGCTGCCTATAGTCCTGTTGACCAGATCCTGTTGCAAACCCTGAATCAATAGCCCAATGAATACTTGAACGGATACTCCTATTGCTATCCCAGTAACAATCAATAGCGTCTGACCGAAATTAAACCTCAAAAACCTGGATGCGATCTTAAACGAAAGTCTCACTTGGCTTCACCTCCGTTTAAAAGTTTTTTCAAGTCTTCAAAGTTGAAAACATATCCATCAACATCCATCTGTCGCTCATTTTTTATGTCCTTGGCAAAAGCATTCCCTCCAGCAAAAATCTTAATCTTTCCGCTCAACTCTTTTCGTATCAGATCCACGGTCTTTCTTGCAGAAAATAGGTTGTAAGGGTTTGTCACGCTAATAGCAACTGCATCGAGACTCAAGTGATCTGCAATTTTTATAAATTCATAGTCCGGTGTGCTGTTGCCCACAAAAACTGCGTCCCAGTTAAGAAGGGTGAAGTAATCTGCAGCTATCCTTGCTCCCATGTCATGATATTCTCCGTCGGGACACAGGACTGCAACCTTTTTTTGGGGTTCTTCTGTGTAATTTGCACGCCTCTCCTCCAATACATATGAGTAAAGACTCTCTATTATAGTTCTTGCAATACCGCTTCTTACATGTTCTCTCCAAATGCAAAGGTTCTTTTCGTCGTTGTGACACTTTATATCCTTCATTGCCTTGGCTAGTATTTGTTCATAATACTCCACAATTCCTATGTCCTTGTTTTCTATCAGTGAAATTGAGAATCTCACCGCTTCTCTCTTGTTCTCTGTTTCCAAAAGCGATTTGAACTTTTCATATAACGCCTCCATGGATGCACCTTCCTTTCTAAAAAGCATCGCTACCAGTTTGTTTTGGGTAGCGTAATATAATTTTACCCCCAAAAAATCTACTTAAACCTTAGCCCCGCAGTGCAGACGAAAACCCTTAACACGTAAAATAGATGAACCCCGTCGCCGGGATCCATCTGTTAAGAGATAATTGATTTATTTTTAATGCCAGCTCTTATAATCAACCAAAGAAGTTTAAGAGAACCCCCGCAGCTACTGCCGAACCGATTACTCCTGCCACGTTAGGTCCCATTGCATGCATGAGAAGAAAGTTCGACGGGTCTTCTTCCTGTCCCACCTTTTGAACAACTCTTGCTGCCATTGGAACAGCTGAAACTCCGGCAGCTCCGATCATCGGGTTTATCTCTCCTTTAGTGACTTTGCACATCAGCTTTCCAAAGAGCGTTCCTCCCGCAGTGCCTATGGCAAATGCAACCAGTCCCAATGCTATGATTCCAAGGGTCCTCGGATCTAAAAGGGTTTGGGCATCAGCTTTTGCGCCAACTGTAAGTCCCAGCACTATGGTGATGCCATACATCAAGGCGTTTTTAGCCACTTCAACCAAGTTGGGAACAACACCTGATTCCTTGGCCAGGTTGCCGAACATAAGCATTCCCACCAATGGCGAAGCTGTGGGTACCAACAGTATGACTACGATTGTGACGACTATGGGAAATAGTACCTTTTCCAGTTTTGTCACATGCCTTAGCTGTTTCATCTTTATTAATCTTTCTTCCTTTGTAGTAAACAGCCTGATAATCGGCGGCTGTATAACCGGTACCAAGGCCATATAGGAATATGCAGCTAGTGCAATTGGACCGAGCAGATGGTCAGCAAGCTGGCTGGTCAGATATATTGCAGTAGGACCGTCAGCTCCCCCTATGATTCCAATTGATGCAGATTCAGTAGAAGCATACCCTAGAAACAAGGCTCCAAGAAAGGCGCTGAATATACCAAGCTGTGCCGCTGCTCCAAGAAGCATGCTCTTTGGATTTGCTATAAGGGGACCAAAGTCCGTAGATGCGCCCACTCCAAGAAAAATAAGCGGGGGATATATCCCGTATTCTATTCCCTTGTATAAAATCTTCAAAAGACCACTTTCTTCCATCAATCCATTCAGAGGAAGATTGACCAATAGCATCCCAAAAGCTATTGGTATAAGAAGATATGGCTCGTATTTTTTA
Organism: Alkalibacter saccharofermentans DSM 14828; assembly: GCF_900128885.1. Classification (NCBI taxonomy): domain Bacteria; kingdom Bacillati; phylum Bacillota; class Clostridia; order Eubacteriales; family Eubacteriaceae; genus Alkalibacter; species Alkalibacter saccharofermentans. Next base: position 115,377 of record NZ_FQTU01000002.1, on the reverse strand, counting down.
TAAATGGCCAAGTATATGAATATCAATGCTATGCCGATCATGATCAGATCTTGACCTTTAATTGCTGCAATTCCGCTGGTATCTATGAATTCCTTTAAGATTTCAACCATCAATACACCTACTTTCCGGCAATCTCAAAGAGGAGCGTACCACTGTCTATGACTTGTCCTTCTCTGACATTAACCGATGTAATCGTTCCGTCCACCGGTGATACGATTTCATTTTCAAGTTTCATGGCTTCCAGTATCAATAATATCTGCCCTTTTTGCACTTTATCGCCAATTGATGTCTCTATGGAAAAAACGTTGCCCTGCATAGGTGCCTCTACCTTAACACTCCCTGATGAAGCTTGTGTCTTATTTTCTTCAGAAGTCTTTTCCTCCCTGGCAATCGTCCCCTCCTTTACCTCTTCCACTTCTACCAAATATTCTTTTCCATTTACTTTTATCTTGTATTCTTTCATTTGTGTTGCCTCCTTAACTTATGCGTTTCACGGATTTAATTACAACGTCACCTTTGTACTCGTCTTTTGCCATTATCGAAGCCACGAGCATTGCCACCATTTCTTCTTCATCCGGTGCTGATGAAGCTTCTGAAACAGCTTTCTTCACTGTTCCACTGCTTTTAGCAGCTTGTTCTTTTGGAAGGTATTTAAATGCATAGATTATAAACTGCAACAACACTAGTATCAGAAATACAACAAGCATTGCAAATATAGACAGCTGCACTCCATCCAACAGTTCGAAATTTTGGATATCCATGTTTCACCTACCTTTCTATATACATCGTAAACTCAACTGGCCCTTCGGATTCATTGCCTGTTTCATTCTCCAGCACTGCAAATTGAGGAAATAAAATATATGAAATCACCTCTTCTTCGCTAGCCTCTCTGCCCAGTTTATCGCTCATTTCTTTTTTGGCTTCATCAAATACAGGTTTAAGGTCTGAGATTGAATGAGGCTTTCCTTCAAGCTCATCTCCCAGTATTTTTTCTCTTACCTGTGGGTCTACCGGGGAAGGAAATCTGCCGTATCCCCCTCTTAAATATACTTTAATCTCATTAGGGACCATTTTGTATCTCTCGCCGCTTATAACATTCAGCACTGCTTGCGTTCCCACCATCTGAGATAAAGGCGTCACCAGTGGAGGATATCCCATGTCCTTTCTCACCCTTGGTATTTCCCGTAAAACTTCAGTTAGCTTATCAAACATCTTTTGATCCTGCAGCTGGCTCATTAGGTTAGACAGCATCCCGCCGGGAACTTCATAGTGAAGTATCTTGGGATTTACCATTAGAGCCCTAGTCTCATACTGGCCACTATCAATGTATTTTTGAGCTAAGCTATCTGCCAAATCGTATGCCTTATCCAGCTCATCCTCATCGTATTGGACTGGCTTGTCGATATCCTGGGCCGTCTCTATTATGGTTTCAGTGGCAATATGGCTTGTGCCACCGGAAAATGGTGAAATAGCTGTATCTATGATATCTACTCCAGCCTCCATCGCCCTAAGCATAACCAAGTTTGTCAGCCCTGCCGTGGTATGGCTGTGCATATTTATTGGAATATCTGTTATAGCCTTAAGGGCTTTCACCAGGCTGTACGCCGCATCCGGCAAAATTATCCCAGCCATGTCCTTGATACATATGGAGTCAGCCCCCATATCCACCATCTTTCTTGCCAGCTTAACAAAATACTCTTCTGTATGGACCGGACTTGTAGTATAGCTGATTGCACACTGGCAATGTCCACCGTATTTCTTTATGAATTTAACTGAATTTTCGATATTGTTCATATCATTAAGGGCGTCAAACACCCTTATTATATCTATGCCGTTTGATATGGCCAGCCTTATGAACCGCTCCAGCGTATCATTGTCGTAATGCCTGTAGCCAACCAGATTTTGTCCCCTTAAGAGCATGGAAAGCTTGGTGTTTTTGGCAGCTTTCCTGATTTCTCTTAAAATTTCCCACGGGCTTTCCCCGAGAAAACGAAGTGCTGTGTCAAATGTAGCTCCTCCCCACACCTCAAGTGCATTGTATCCCACCTTGTCAAGTGCCGTGACAAGCTTGATTACGTCTTCCTTTTCCATCCTTGTGGCTAAAAGGCTCTGATTTCCGTCACGGACAGTCAAGTCATTGAGTAAAACTTTCGTCATAGTTTGCTTTCCTCCTAAATATTTTATATAAAATATATAGGCCCATCAAGTTCAATGGACCTATTGTCATTTTTTTACTATGCTCAGAGATATCTATCTCCTCTTATTTTGTCTCTCCTTTTTTTAAGATCTTCAACGATTTCATAATCTGTAATGCCTAGCTGTCCAATCTTAATATTTGGTTTGTATTTTCCGTGAAAATCGCTTCCGGTCGTGTAGATTAAATCTCTTTCCAAGCAATATTTAAGGTATATCTTGATATCGTCCTCAGTGTGGGTAATGTAGTATACTTCTACCCCCTCAAGCCCTTCTTCAACCAATGAATCCATAAACCTTGTGTCGTTAAAATCCACCCTCATCTGATCGTATCCGGGATGCGCAAGTACAGGTACTCCTCCACTTTCTTTGATTGACTTGATGAAATCTGATGTGTCCGGGATATAATGCGGAGTATATAATGGTTTTCCATAGGCTAAAAGCCTCACGCTCATCTGATGAACCGGGTTTTCGTATTTCTTGTATTCATCTATGAGAGGATGATCTTTATTTCTTTCATCGTAAAACACCGCATATGCAGCAGATGAAAAAAGTGGTGGGGTGTCTCTGCAAAACTCCCAAGCCTTAGCTTCTTCAGCATAAAGTCCATTTTTTCTAAATAGGTTAATCTGCTCTTCAAGCCATCTGCCCCTGTCATTTGCAATGTCATTAACGAGTCTGTTGATTTCAGCAGCATCAGGCTCAAAACAATAACCCAACATGTGTAAGAACTTTTCACCTTTCTTGCAGAAAAGTTCAGTCCCAGAGAGAACCTCGATTCCATAACTTGATGACTTCTCCATAGTTTCCGCCACGCTATTAATCGAGTCATGATCTGTTATAGCGATTACTCCGATTTCTTCCTTAACGGCTAACCTTAGTATCTCATCGGGAGAAAGTTCTCCATCGCTGCTAGCTTTAGTATGAACATGCAAATCTATCTTTCTCATCACGCACCTCCAACTTATATACTGATTCAATCCTATCACAGCGAGCAAATACAGGCAACCTGCCCATTTTAATGAGGTTTTAATTTGGGGATAATGGGTATTTAATACTACTGAAAGATAATAAAATCAAATCCATGAAAGGAATGAATTAAATGAAAAGACTTTATAAAAACAAGGCACAGGGCAAGATTTCCGGTGTATGTCAGGGTGTAGCAGAGTATTTCGACATCGATCCTTCCATCGTAAGAGTGATATGGGCTATTACTTTCTTTTGGGGTGGAGCAGGCTTATTTCTATACATCATCTTCGCTGTCGTGCTGCCAGATAAAAGCGAGCTTGACTTTAATGACTATACCGTTAAGCCCTTAAACAAGGAAGAGGAGTAATCAGCAGTTTATGAAAATCATCCATCTGGCAAACACAGGATTTTTACTAAAAAACACATCACAAGATAAGACGATTTTGATCGATGCCGTCAATACAGGAAAGGTTTATCCTTTCACCTCTTTGCCTGAGCCTACCCTTAAGGACATGATAGCAGGCAAACATCCCTTTGAATGCATCGATCTGATTTTATTTACCCATCATCACAAGGATCACTTTGACGCCGAAAGCACCCTAAAAATCTTGGAGTCCCACCCGGAGTCTGCTGTATTTTCTACGTCTAAAACTTATGAGATCCTCGTAGACCACAGCAGCTGCACATCCGAACTTAAAAAAAGGATATACTTTGGAGAGGTGCCTCTAAAAAAGACGCTTTCTTTTAATATAAACGGCATCTCCTTTTACGGGACCAGTCTTCTCCATTCAGGAGATCAGTACAAGGATGTACAAAACTACTGTTACACTCTGGATATTGACGGAGATACGATCTTCCACTGCGGAGACGCCCATCATTCAGTTGAGAACTACAAAAATTGCGGAGTAGCTGAACTGAATATAAGCATCGCTCTTCTTGACTTTCCCTATATAACTCTATCCTCCGGTAGAAGGGTGATACAGGAGTGCATAAAACCCCAAAAAATCCATCTGATGCATCTCCCCTTAGCTTCTGAGGATAAGTTTGAGTGGCTTAAAGCCGTTGAAAAATCTATTGAAAAGTTTTCAGATGAACTGCCGGAAATAATTTTATAGCTATTACCTATTGCCATTCCTATATTCTTTGATGCTTTTAAGAGTTTTTGCAAATCGATTTGATTTAGCCTTTGGGTAAGCTTTAGTGAGGTGGGATTTTGACAACCTGGTCCTCAATTGATTGTAAATGCTTAAGCTGTTTTTTCCGTTTTCCCGCCTAGCCCTTCTTAGCTCCATAAAATCTTTTTTCAGCTCATCCCCGATTTCATTGATGCTGATATTTCCGATATAAGTGATGTATTTTTTATAAACTTGATCATGGAAATATTCAGTCTGGGACTTTATGTCAGACTTAAGATCCTGAAACCTTGCGTACATCTCTTCTGTAAACAAAAGTCCTTTTTCTTCTAGCTCTTCGATATTTTCCAATATGCTTTCAGATATATCCTTCGACAAGTTTTGCATCTTTCCAATAATGACCTTGTAGTCTGCCAATGCCTTAATGGTAAACAATATGTCTATCAATAGATAGGCGAGCAAGATTCTTAGAATTGTCTCTCCGGTCTGAGTGGGAATCATATCAATAAAAGCCTCTACCATAGGGTTGAGTACTTTTATCACGAGTATGCCTCCAATACCCCACATGATTGAAAACCTGAGACATATAAATCCGTTCAGGTTATATTTTCTTTCTGAATAATCCCACCATCTCGTATTAAACATCTTATCCAAAGCCATGCCTACTATATATTCCACAATGGAGGAAAAGAAGAATACAAAGACAAAGATCCCTATATAACTGCTATAGAAATCAAAGATATTATTTTGATTTAAAGTGTCAAATATCAAAAGCAAAATCGCCATGCCTGTACCGTAGATCGGACACAGCGGTCCATAGAGGAAACCTCTGTTGATAAATCTTTTATGATAAATGAAGGCATATATCACCTCAGTTGTCCATCCTATAAATGAATAGAGAAAAAAGTGATAAAAAAATGAATAAAGCATGTATGTCTTCAGCTCCTTTTCCCCTATAGGGTAATGATTACATTATAACACAATTTGATAAAATCCAAACTCCTATGGTTTTATTATTAGTTCAGTCCCTTGAAAACCAGCCCTCGCTCGAACATATGTTTGTTTTTTCCCCCTTTTTATGCTATATTTATCTTATGGGAGTGATCTTATGAACGAAATACTAATGGATAAGCTTGCCATCTTGGCAGAAGGTGCAAAATACGACGTGTCATGCTCTTCAAGCGGCGTAGAGAGAAAAAGCAAGGGCAAGGGCATCGGCAGCACACGAAGCTTTGGAATTTGCCACACCTGGGCTGCTGACGGTCGTTGCATATCTCTTCTCAAGCTGTTGATGACAAACAACTGTATCTACGACTGCAGCTACTGCGTCAATAAAAGCTCAAATGACGTGAGGCGCGCAACTATGACCCCTGAAGAGATAGCGCTTATCACCATAGAGTTTTACCGTCGCAATTACATCGAGGGACTCTTTTTAAGTAGTGCCATTGAGAAAAATCCAAACGATACAATGGAAAAAATGTATCAAATCTTAAAGCTCCTTAGAGAAACTTACGAATTCAACGGCTACGTCCATATAAAGGCAATTCCCGGAGCGGACCAGGTGCTTATCGAAAAATGTGGATACCTGGCAGACAGAATGAGCGTAAACATCGAACTTCCGTCATCTTCATCCTTAAAGCTGTTGGCACCACAAAAAAGCTTCAAGCAAATAATGCCTCCAATCGCACAGATAAAAAACGGCATAGCTAAAAACTCAGATGATCGAAAGCATTACCGCAAGGCTCCTAGCTTTGTTCCTGCCGGTCAATCCACCCAAGTTATCATCGGAGCTACTTCAGATTCTGATAAAAGTATTCTTAGCGTCAGCGAAAAGCTATATGGTGACTATAGCTTGAAAAGAGTATACTATTCAGCGTATATGCCCGTAAACGAAGGCACCAATCTGCCTGCTATACTTACTCCTCCGCCTTTTTTAAGGGAGCACAGGCTGTATCAAGCTGATTGGTTGCTTCGTTATTACAACTTCAGCGTCAAGGAACTCTTCTCATCGGATGAAAGCAATATAGATATCCAAATAGATCCCAAGCTATATTGGGCTCTTAAAAACCTAAATGTCTTTCCTGTGGAAATAAACCGTGCATCCTTCGAAGAACTTATTAGGATTCCAGGAATCGGCCATACCTCTGCATATAGGATAATCCGCGAGAGACGGATAGCTCATCTTGGCTTTGACAACTTAAAAAAGACCGGATGCGTAATAGGAAAAGCTAAGTACTTCGTTACCTGCAAAGGAAAATATTACGGCGAGCACTTAGAGGGCGATTTCATACGCAATCGTCTTGTGCATAAAGAAGATTATCAACAAATAAGTTTTTTCGGGTGATAAATATGGATTATATATACGACGGAACCTTTGAAGGTCTTTTATGCTGTCTATATTGCAACTTCTCAAAAGAAGCTGCATCGGGCATTTATAAGAAAGAAATCTACCAGAGGCATATGATAAATTCCTTCAAAGAGATTCCTTCTATTGAAAAATATGCCGACTATATGGATCAAAAATTAAAGCAATATCTGGGGGCGCTCGTATCATCCCAGATATATCAATGCTTCCTTTACGAAAAGGACGGTACTGAAAATATAATACTGCAATTCGTAGACCTGTGCTTTAAAAAAGGCTCCAAATATGCAGGGTTTCATACAGATCCCATAGTTTCCGCCTTTGACGACAGGGTGAGAAAGGTCAAAAACGAGACCCATAAATATGTCGGATATGTCCGATTCTCTCAGATGGGCGAATACCTATACAGCTCTATACACCCAGAGTACAACATCCTCTCTCTAATTGGCGACCATTTTGCAGACCGCTATAAGGGGGAAAAGATAATCATCCATGATGTGAATCGAAATTGTGCATTGGTCGCAAGCTGTGGTGATTTTTTACTGATCCCCTTTTACAATGGTGCCCTTCCAGAAGATGCTGAGAGCGACTTTGTGGCTAAACTTTGGAAAATCTATTTTGATCATATACCAATAAAAGACCGCATCAACCCAAAACTGCAAAGAAACTTTGTACCTCTTAAATACCGTAAAGATTTAACAGAATTCAAATAGGCCATGGATATAATCTCCATGGCCATGACTTTATGCTTTTGAATCCATATATTCCTTAATCGCCTCTACATCCTTGTCGCCTCTACCTGAAAGGTTTAATATTATAACCTCATCCTTATCGAGAGTTGGGGCAAATTTCATTGCATACGCAATTGCATGGGAGCTTTCAATCGCCGGAATTATGCCTTCCTTTTCCGATAAATATTTGAATGCATCTACTGCCTCGTCGTCAGTTGCAGGTACGTACTCAACTCTGCCGGTATCCTTAAGATAGGCATGCTCAGGTCCTATTCCGGGGTAATCCAGCCCTGCAGAAATAGAATATACGGGCTTTGGCGTCCCATCCTCGTTAAAGATAGCTATTGTGTTCATCCCATGGATAACTCCCTCGGTGCCTTTTGTCATGGTTGCAGCATGAAGCTCAGTATCCACTCCCTTTCCTGCACCCTCAACGCCTATGAGCTTGACTTCTTTGTAGGGTACAAAGGCGTCGAAAAGCCCTATTGCATTGCTTCCTCCTCCTACGCAAGCGATGCAGTAATCAGGCAGCCTGCCCTCTTTCTCCTTTATCTGCTCTAATGCCTCCTGACCGATTATCTTTTGGAACTCTTTGACTATCGTCGGGTATGGATGTGGCCCTACAGCCGAGCCTAGAAGGTAGAAGGAATTTTCCACATCTTCAACCCATGCCTCAATCGCTGCATCTACAGCATCACTTAGCGTCTGGGTTCCTCTTTCAACGGGATGGACCGTCGCTCCTAAGAGCTCCATCCTAAACACGTTGAGCTTTTGTCTTATAATGTCTTCTTTCCCTTGGTATACATCACACTGCATGCCAAACATTGCTGCAGCTGTTGCAGAAGCGACGCCGTGCTGTCCTGCTCCCGTTTCCGCAATAACCTTCTTCTTGCCCATTCTTTTTGCTAAAAGGATCTGGCCAATCGTATTATTTATTTTATGTGCCCCTGTGTGATTGAGATCTTCTCTCTTCAGGTATATCTTCCCACCTCCCAGGTCCTTGGTCATGTTTTCTGCATAATATAGGGGGCTTGGTCTTCCTACATATTCTGTCAAGATATAATTGTATTCCTCCCAAAACTCGGGATCTTTTATTGCCTTTTCAAACTCCGCTTCCAGTTCCTTTAATGCTTCCACAACAGGTGGGGGAACAAATTGTCCTCCAAACCTGCCAAATTGCAAAGTGTTTTCCAAACTGATTCCTCCTTAATATTAAAATAATAAAAAAACTCCCACCCTGGCGCATATGCGCCAGGGCGGAAGCAATATCCACGGTACCACCTGACTTGAGCAAATTTCTACTCATCTCTACCGGACTGTAAGGTCCGTTCCCTTTAACGGGGGATGCCGGCCTTGGCTACTAACTTCGCCAATCCTCTCATGAATCCATTCAAAAGCTTAATCTTACCGGACTTCCACCACCGCCGGCTCTCTATTAAGATCATATGCAATTTACTACTTTCAATCATCGAGTTTGATTATTTTGTTTATTATACACCCATTTAAAGGATTTTAAAAGCTTAATTCGCTGTAGTTTTGCAAAAATCCCATCATCTTTTCTTTTATCTCGCCGCAGCCGCCTGCTTTATCAGATTCTGAGTTAATTGCCATTACAGGATCGTGAAGGGAAAGCCTTATGAGAACCCATCCTTCTTCTTCATCACAATTGACCCTTACTCCTTCAAAGTTGGGAGTAACTATGTTCCAACCTGCTTGTCCTTGTACGTAAGCCGTAAAATCATCCAACACCTTTTGACCGTAGCTCTTGAAATCATCTACTTTTATCTTTGTCCTGAATTCATCTGCTTCTACCGGCTCTTTTAAATCTGAGATCAAATCTGTCAGAGTCTTATCCTGGGTCTTTAGCTTTGCAAATTTAATAAGTACCTTAGTGATTAAATATGCTCCGTCATCAAGGAAGAAGTTTTCTTTGAATGCACAGTGACCGCTAGTCTCTATGGCAAGCTGGCTATCTATTCCCTCATTGTTTAGTCTGATCGATTCGTTTATGACGTTTTTATAGCCTCTTTTGAATCTATGGTGTTTCCCTCCGAGGTCTTCAATAAATTCAGTTAGTCCCTTTGATGTTATTGAATCCGTTACTATGGTGGTTTCAGGAGTTTCTTCCAGCACTATGGCTGCCATTAGCGCAACCAATGGATTCCTGTTTATTGACTTTCCGCTGCCATCTACCACTGCTGCTCTATCTACATCCGTATCGAATATTATGCCTAGGTCCGCCTTGCTCTTCTTGACGGCATTTTGAATGGCTTCCATTGCTTCTTTGTTTTCAGGATTTGGCTCATGATTAGGAAAGTTGCCGTCCGGCTCTAAAAATACGCTTCCGTTAGTATCTGCACCTAAAGGCTCAAGAACCTTGGAGGCGAAAAAACCACCTGCCCCATTACCTGCATCCACAATGATTTTCGTATTTTCAAAAGGTTTTTTCTGTCCGGTTTTTTCAATTATCATATCAACCAGATTTTGTGCATATTTGCTGATGAAATCAAATTCTTCGATTGCTACTTTTTCTACAGCAGCAAATTCTACTGTTTCTGCAATAGTCAATATCTCTTTGATATCCTTGCTGTCTGCTCCGCCTTCCTTGGTGAAAAATTTAAGTCCGTTTCTGTTGAAAGGCAGGTGGCTGGCAGTAATCATTATTCCTCCGTCAGCATTTATCTCATCGTCTTTAGTTGTCATGAACATAGCTGGAGTAGAGGCCATTTTACAGTCGTATACCTTGCACCCTTTAAGTGCCAGTCCCTCTATGGCACCTTTTGCTATATCCGGTCCCGACAACCTGCTGTCTCTACCTACCGCTATGGTCAAATCTTTCCCCCCAGTTTTTTCAGATAACCACACAGCAAATGCTCCACATATTCTTTTGGCTATATCCGGCGTCAGATTCACCTTTTCCCCTTCGATTCCCTCTAAAGCAACTCCTCTGACGTCAGATCCGTTTTGCAGTTTCAATAAACTCATTAACTCATCCCCTTTGTTTTTGATTGTATTTATATTGTATATTTAATGGGAACATTTTACCATACCCTACTGTTAAGTAGTCGTTTTCATGTTTTCAGCAAAACAGGCGGTCTTCTTAAATAACCGCCTGCTATCCTTATTTTATTTCTTTTCCACCTTGATTCCGGTCTCGTGACCGTTTATGCTCTGCACTGCTAATTCGTCATCAGTAAGAACAAGCTCTGCGGTCAAGGTTTCTGATTTTATGAAGTCTTTAAAAGATTCGACGGCTTTTTGGATTTTTTCATCCCCGTTGATATATAAAACTATTTGATCTAAAACTTCATAGCCGTTTTGCTTTCGCATCTGCTGCACCTTTGATATTATCTCCCTTGCACAGCCTTCAGCAATAAGCTTTTCATCAAGAGCAGTATCCAGTATTACGAATATATTGTTTTCCATCTGCACATTGAAGCCTTCTTTTGCAGATATTCTTACATCAAGATACTCTTCCTTTATAAGTATATCCTCTCCGTCAACACTCAATGTAACGCTACCTTGTGATTTCACTGTAGAGACTATCTCCTGGGCATTTGCCTGAGCAAGCGCTTTTGCCAAGGATTTTACTTTAGGTCCAAATACGGGTCCTGCAACCTTGAAGTCAGGCTTAAGGCTGAAATCCAAAAATTCATTTAAATTATCTTCAAAGCTTACTTCTTTGATGTTTAACTCTTCTTTTATGAGCGGAACCAGATAGCTTATGGAATCCTTGAATTTTCCGTCTACTAAAATCTGCTTTAGAGGCTGTCTAACTTTTATCTGGGCTTCTTCCCTAGCTCCTCTTCCAAGACTTACCAAGGTCCTGACTGTATCCATCCTTTCCTCTACCATTAAGTCTAGACGGCTCTCATCACATCTTGGATAATCGGAAAGATGCACGGATTCTTCTCCTGTGAGCTTTGTGTATAACTCTTCCGCGATGTATGGAGCAAATGGTGCTATCAGCTTTGCCAGCCCTGTGAGCACTTCGTAAGTGGTATTGAACACCGCTTTTTTATCATCTGTTAACTCCTTAGCCCAGAATCTTCTCCTATTTCTTCTTATATACCAATTGGATAGGTCCTCATTTACGAATTCCTGCACTTTTCTGGCTACTCTGGTAAGGTCGAAGATCTCCATTTCTTCTTCAACATCTTTTAGCAGATTATTATATTTAGAGATTACCCATCTGTCAATTTCAGGTCTTTTGTCGTGCTCAATGAAGAAATCATTTGGATCTATATCGTCTGTATTTGCATAAAGAGCAAAGAATGCATAGACATTTTTAAGGGTGTTGAAAAACTTGCTCTGTACCTCTTTTAATCCTTCTATGTCAAACTTGGTAGGTGTCCATGAGGGGGATACGTAAAGCAGATACCATCTTAGCGCGTCTGCACCAAATTTGTCGAACATCTCAAAAGGATCTACAGTATTTCCCCTGGTTTTTGACATCTTTCTTCCTTCTGAGTCCAGTATCAAGTCATTGACCAATACTCTCTTATATGGCGCTTTCTTCATAATAAATGACGAAATGGCTATCAAGGAATAGAACCAGCCTCTGGTCTGGTCGATCCCTTCGCATATGAAATCCGCCGGAAACTGTTCTTCAAACAGCTCTTTATTTTCAAATGGATAGTGGTATTGGGCAAATGGCATGGATCCTGAGTCGAACCAGCAGTCGATGACTTCTGTTACTCTATTCATGCTTTTTTCGCACTTGGGGCAAGGTATGTGAACTTCATCCACATAAGGTCTGTGAAGCTCTATGTCTTCTGAAATGTCCTCAATCGCTCTATCCTTAAGTTCTTGCCTGCTTCCAACAGACTCAAGGTGTCCGCATTCGCATTTCCATATGTTAAGCGGGGTTCCCCAGTATCTGCTTCTTGATATCGCCCAGTCGTTTAAGTTTTCGAGCCAGTTGCCGAAACGTTTCTCGCCCACGTAGTCAGGATACCAGCTTACGGTATTATTGTTCTTTATAAGCTCGTCCTTGATTTTTGTCATCTCTATGTACCAGCTGGGCTTTGCATAGTAGATCAGCGGTGTCTTGCACCTCCAGCAGTGTGGATAATTGTGGGCAACTTTTTCTTTTTTAAACAGCTTGTCGTTTTCCTTTAGCCACTTTATGATCTCTATGTCCGCATCCATTACGAACATGCCTTCCCAGGGAGTGTCAGTGTACTTTCCCTCTTCATCAACAGGATTAAACACCGGAAGACCATATTTTCTTCCTACCTGATAGTCGTCCTCTCCAAAAGCTGGTGCCATATGAACTACTCCTGTACCGTCATCTGTTGTTACAAAATCAGCACAAGTTACATAAAATGCCTTCTTGTCAGTTGATAAAAACGGCATCAGCTGTTCATACTCTGTATACTCCAGTTCTGCTCCAGGCATTTCCTCCAGGATTTCAAAACCCTCTCCGATTACTTTGCCTAAAAGTTCCTTTGCCAGTATATAAGTTTTTCCTTCATATGAAGCTTTCACGTATACCGCCTTGGGATTGACAGCAAGAGCCACATTTGAAGCCAACGTCCATGGCGTAGTTGTCCATACCAAAAAGTATGCATCCTGCTCTCTAAGCTTCATGGGCACTACTACCGTATTGGATTTAATCTCCTGATATCCCTGAGCCACTTCATGAGATGCAAGACCTGTTCCACAGCGAGGACAGTATGGAAGGATTTTGTGCCCTTCATATATCATGCCTGCATCAAAAAACTGCTTTAGAATCCACCAAACAGTTTCAATGTAGTTGTTGTCCAAAGTAATATACGGATCTTCCATATCGACGAAGTAGCCCATCCTTTTGGTCATCTCTCTCCATTGAGCTTCGTAAGTAAAAACTGATTCCTTGCACTTTTTGTTGAACTTGTCGAGTCCGTAATTTTCTATTTCTGTCTTGCTTGAGAGGTTAAGAGCTTTTTCAACTTCTATCTCAACAGGAAGCCCATGAGTGTCCCAGCCGGCTTTCCTTAGCACCCTGTAGCCTGACATGGTTTTGTATTTACACACAGAATCCTTCAGAGTTCTTGAGATGACGTGATGAATCCCGGGTCTGCCGTTAGCTGTAGGCGGTCCTTCATAGAAAACGAAATTCTCTTTTCCATCTCTGTTATCGATGCTTTTTTTGAGTATGTCGATTTGTTCCCATTTGTCTGAGATCTGTTTTTCTCTTTCTGCAACAGGCAAGCTTGATAATTCTTTAAATTTGCTCATTTCTTCCTCCTGTAATTAGTTTATTTCCCATATGCATCTTTTAAAATAAAAAAACACCTTCGCTCATATAAGAACGAAAGTGTCTGACTTCGTGGTACCATCTTACTTCGCACCATAATGGTGCCTCATTTGTTAACGGCTTTACCGGATCTTATAGACCTAGCTCAGAGTTGATATTCGATATGACGCCGCTAACGATCTTTCAGCCTGGGATCGCCTCTCTACAAGCTTAATCATATTTACTGGTCTCTTCATAGCATTTTTATATGAATTTGTACGATATATTTTATACAAATTTCTTGAGAAAAGTCAAGGCTTTTGAAGTTTTATTTTTTCTTTGACCCTTCCCCCGGCTTCTTTTAACTCTGCTACCGCTTTTTTGTTATCCCTTATCATGACTTCATCGGTTTTATTGTATTTCAAATACTCAAGCACGTCTGCATTGATATTACCCAGGAAATGCTTAAGCTCTACCATTATTCCGTCAAATTGGCCAGGGTACTTAGGCGCTCCGCCATTTGAAAGCACCGCCACATTTTTCTTTTCCTTGAATATAGGATCTTTGAAGTTGTACTTTGCATTGTAGAGAATCTGGGTCCTGTCTATGAATATCTTAAACCTGCTTGTGACGCTGTTAAAATACAGAGGAGTGGCCAATACGATAAGATCGCTGTTTTTAAAGATATCTATTACATCCTCCATGTCGTCTTTTAATATGCAGTGGCCATAATGCCTCCTGCAATAATCACAAGCCAGACATATCTCTATTTTCTTATCTAACAGATCCACGAATTCTACATCATTGCCTTCCTCTAGATGCTCTAAGAAAAAGTCCGCCATCTGTCTGGTGTTTTTGTTCCTTCTATGGCTACACAAAAGAACTGTAATCTTCAAATTACAACCCCCCTTAAAGTTGGTATGTTTTCATTATAACACGTTTGTAACGTTTTCAAGCAAGCTGACTTGTTGATTTCATGTAGAGTTTGATCTACAATGGTTATGTAGCTATTAATATTAAAGGAGTCCATTATGCTTAAAAACAAAAAAAGTGTGATATTCGATCTCGACGGCACATTGATAGATTCTCTGTGGGTTTGGAGACAGATTGACGAATTGTACCTTGAAAAGAAGGGAATAATCTGCGAAGACAATCTGCAAGAGGCACTAAACGGCAAAAGCTTTACTGAAGCAGCAAAGTTTTTTAAAGAAACCTTCTCTATGAATGAAAGCATAGAAGAAATCAGCAACGACTGGATTGAGATGTGTCTAGACGTCTATGTGGATGAAGTGATTCTAAAGGAAGGTGCGCTTCGCTTTGTGCAAAAGGTCCACTCCATGGGAAAAAGCCTTGGCGTCGGCACCAGCAACAACAAGAAAATTGCCCAACAGTATCTTCAGTCAAAGAACATGACAAGGTATTTCTCCACTATCAGGACCTCCTGCGAAGTAGGAAAAGGCAAACCTAATCCTGATGTGTTCTTAAAGGTAGCAGAAGATTTGAATGTCAGACCTGATGAATGCCTTGTATTTGAAGATACCTTAGAGGGAGTCATGGCGGCCAAAAATGCCGGTATGGAGGTGGCCGCTGTTTACGACAGCGCTCATGTGAAATTCGAGGATGATATCAAGAGCCTTGCCGATTACTATTTCGAAAATCTTTTACAGGCCGGAGCCGCAATTTAAATTTTTAGCAGTTTGATAATTCAAACTGCTTTTTATAATATTGCTTCTATTGTATCCAGCGGAATTCCACTGTAGGTAAGAAGGATCAATTCCCCTACATTTCCTGTTCCTGAATCTATCTTCTCTGTAAGAATGTCATTTGCGCAGAAGATGTTTTCCAGCTCTTCTTTTGCTCTCTGGGTGTTTAATTGAATAATCAGGTGCAATCCGCTGTTCCCTCCGATTATCGTTATTTGGTCACCGAATTTTTTCTTGAGCCTCTCTTTTATCATGATATTTTTTTTATAGTATATCTTGTTAATTTTTCTCAAATGTCTTTCAAAGTGACCTTCCTTCATTAACTGGCCAAGGGTCAACTGCTCCAGTTTGGATGCAGTCTGAGTAAATCTGTTTTTATTTTGATTATACGTTTCAATCAATCTTCTTGTAAGAACCATATAGCTTATCCTGATTGAAGGCGTCAAAAGCTTTGAAAAGGAACCTAGATACACCACATGCTCCCCTTCGTCTAGACCTTGAAGAGATGGTATGGGCTCTGTTTCGTATCTTATTATGCTGTCATAGTCGTCTTCTACTATCAATATGTCCTTTTCTCTCGCCCAGTTTAGTACCTCGAGTCTTCTTTTTATGGGCATTACGGTTCCCATAGGATACTGGTGTGAAGGGCTTAAGTATGCCAGATTTCCCTTGGTCTCATATAGAAGATCCGTTCTTATTCCTTCCTCATCCACGCTTACCGGCTCAATTTCAAAGCCGTAATCCTCAAAAGTCTGTCTCGCGTGAACAAAACCTGGATCCTCTACGATCACAGTTTGAGTAGATTCCCTGATAAGGCCGGATATTATCCCTAAAAGATACTGGCTTCCCGATCCTATCACTATTTGGTCCGGGGTACAGTAAACTCCTCTGCTTTTGGAAATAAACCTGCTGATTTCCTGCCTTAACAGAAGCTCCCCTTGTAGATCTCCGCCGTCAAAGATTTCATCTTTTTTTTCTCTTATTACCCAACCATACAGTTTACGCCACAACTTAAAGTCAAAGCTGTCTTTATCAACACCGGTATTGATATATGACTTCTTTGCCTGGTTTACCCGTTTCTGCTTAGGGATTTTTTTAAATCCATACTCCTTAAGCTCAACTGCAAAATAGCCCTTTCGGGGAATGTTTTCTATATATCCTTCTGCAGCAAGTTGATTGTAAGCAGACTCTATTGTGATCTTGCTTACGTTTAACCCTTTAGCCAATCCCCTTACGGAGGGGAGCTTCTCATTCTTAATAATTTTTCCGCTCATTATCTCATTTTTATAATGCCTATAAATTTGCAGGTAAAGTTTTTCTCCACTTTTTTTGTCCAGTATAAATCTATCTATCATTTCAATCTGTCCTTGCCAAATTATTTTAATTTGTATATTTTAATATGGTCATGTTTATTATACTATAATTAATAAATAAATTAAAGGAGCTAATCATGAATACTACACTTAAAAAATTAATCTACACATCCCTGATGCTTGCCCTTGTTTTTGTGGCTACAGTGGTAATAGCAATACCCATGCCTTTGGGCTATGTCAATCTAGGCGACGGAGCAATATACATTGCAGCCGCACTTCTTGGTCCCAAATTCGGATTTCTAGCTGCAGCTCTTGGCTCTGCATTGGGGGATTACTATTTAGGCTACCTGATCTATATGCTGCCCACCTTCCTTGTAAAAGGTGCTATGGGTTACGTTTCAGGGCTTATGTTTGAAAAGTCCAAGTACGTCCAGGGGGTAATTGCCGGTTTTATTATACTTGTAGCTGGATACTACATTGCAGAAGTTATAATCTACTCCAATTTCATTTCCCCATTGTCAAGCATCCCTTTTAACGGCGTCCAAGGGGCTGTAGGCGCTGTTGTAGGATATCTGTTTGCAACGAAATTCAAAAAAATATTTTCCGGCAAAATCAATTTCTAAATTGCAAAATAAATGACATTCATTTATAATTGTTAATGTTCGGGGTGTGGCTCAGCTTGGTAGAGCGCTTGGTTCGGGACCAAGAGGCCGGAGGTTCAAATCCTCTCACTCCGACCATTTTCTATTTGAAACTTCGGCCTGGATGGGGCTTGGGGAAGGATTCCTTCCCCATTTTAGCGATAGCGGAAGTTCATCTCCGGGGGTTACAGGACATCAAGCGAAGCATATGTCCGTCATAAGGGGGCAGACGCCCCCTGTGAGGAGCTTGCGACGGATGGATGGTTCAAATCCTCTCACTCCGACCATTATCAAGGCTTTCAGAGACTTTCTTAAGTCTCTTTTTTTATTATTTGTCATTAACTTATCCTTAATCTCCAATCTAATCGGTAGGAGGAGATACTACAATTAGATAGAGATTGCTAATTGCATAGTAAGCTCTATCTAATTAAAATTTCTGAAGAAGGGGCTGAAGCACCTACCGAATTCCAAGAACCATCTTCATAGACTTCCAGCGTGTATGAATACTCATGAATAATTTTTGTATATTCCTTGACTGGCTCTTTATCTGGGTTTCTATCATCTACTAATTCGCCACTAGAAATCCGTCTTATAACTTCATCAAATTTACTGATTGTCAAATTTGCTTCTGGAAACAGACCTTGAAGCTGCTGGAGGGAAATTTGACTGAATCCGTCTACAGGTTCAAAAAACACAGGATCTTTGTCATATTCCAGTTTGCTTAGCTCCCCTACATTATAACAAGCATCATCTTCTATCGAATATGCAGCATCAATACTATCATAAAACCAAATAGTTTGAAGTGAATAATCATCGAATTTGGTTATTTCATCATAGATAAATCTCAAGTTTTCTTCATCAATTTCAGAGTCTACAACAACTTTATATAAAACACTATCTATATCTTCCTTACTAATAGGCTGCTCAAATGCCCTCGAATAATCTGGATTATCATTGTTCCCATAGCTAGGTAGAAAAATAAGTTCTTCTGTCGATGTATCATATTGCGCTATTTTATGAAAATCAGTGTATTTTCCTTTTCCAATATAAAACATATCATCTTCAAAATATCCTATTAAAGAATTAGAATATAAGAATGCATCTTTTTCTAATTCTTCGCCATTCTCTTTAGCTAAATCAACAACAAAAGGTATTAAATTTTCATAGTCTGCAATGGAATCTAATTGTATTTGCCAGTCAGATGCCCTGATACTTTTAGCATGATTTTCGGGAAGTGTTCTGTATTTAGTATATATTAACTCTATTGAATCTCCGACAACATAATTATATATATTTATATCATTGCTGTTTTTCACAAATTCATAGAAAGTTAAATTATAAGAAATTTCTTTAGCATCATAAAACTCTTGACTTTGATATAAATACAGACCGTATGCAAAATACAAATCTTTATCCACGTTCTCAAGTACTGCATTTGCTGCATCAATCATAGTATCATAGCTTTTATCGGGTTCAGCATTAGATTCAGACTTTGCACACGAACTAGTTATAAGGCTGATAGAAATTAAGGAAAAAAATATTAAATAACAAAACTTCATTTTGAGCTTTTTCATAGAATGTTCCCCCCACGATAATAATTCTTGTTTCGATTTTATCAGTTTATAAATGTATATTCAACCAATTCATTATATAATATGGTTTTTAAAGTAAATTTTATGTCTCATATACTTAAAATACAACTATATAATTAAAATACTAAAAAGTTAAATAAAGGGTTGACGACTGGGTATAATTAGATAAAATGGTAACAAACCATGTCTGGTTTTTAAAGAAAGTGAAGTTTCTCGTAAATATGTATGTAATTTAACTCAATAAGTAAACAATAACAAAATCAGCTAATTATTAAAGTATGTCACTTGAAATGAAAAGATTTTCAGTTATGAAGAATTATAGATTTTGTTTATTCTTTGAAAATTCAAAAGGAGATCTGTATGAGAAAATATATTCTTATATTCTTAATTTCGTTGTTTGCGTTATTGCTTTCCAATTGCGCAACAAGTCAATCTGAAGAATTCAATCTAAAAAAAACTTTGATTCAACTTGCTACCATTAACGAAGCATATTTGCTGCAATCTGAAGAAGATGACGAGTTTTGGGCTATTACAGACAAGATGACACAAGCACTGGAAGATAATCCAGACTGGTTCGCGAAATTTAGGAAAGAAAACAAGTATTATCCCTATACTTATGATGAGCGATTAGGAATAACAGAAGAAGAATATAACAATCTATTCATCAGTGGAAAGTATATAAGCATTGTTGATGCAGAAGTTGCTTATCCATTCTCATGTAAATTAATCGATAAAGATACTTATTCTTTAAACCTTCGGTAAATATAAGGGACTTGATGAATATGTCATTTACTATAGAATCGTTGATACAGCAGCATACACCGCCGATTTTTATATTTTTAAATTTTCTTAGTTTTATAGTTTGACCAGTTCATTATTGTTTGATACCATGTGAAATTTGAAGTAAAGATGCATACTCTAAAATCTTTATATGCCGCAGTTTTATAAACAATAGTAAAACACTGAGAGAAGAAGGTATTAAAGCAATCTGGGCGTCTCCTTACGTGAGAATTACATTTTATTCAAACAACGCAGACACTTTTATCTTTACTCCATTTTGCTCTGAATTGGCATTTTGATACACCTTAATATCAACGACATGTTTTTCAGTGTTGCTAACTAAATCTATAAATCTATTTGCCAATTCCGGATCGAACTGTTTCCCGAAATTGTCTTCTATCTCCTTTATAACAGCTGCTAGCTCCATACCTTTTCTATAAGGCCTATTTGACATCATAGCATCAAAAGCATCTGCAAGAGAAAGCATTCTTGAATAATACGGGATTTCATTGCCCGCTAACCCATCGGGGTATCCTTTGCCATCAAAACGTTCATGATGCGCTCTTACTATTAGAGCATACTCGCAAAAATCAGGTAGGCTCTTAAGTATGTTATGCCCAAGGGCAGTATGTTTTTTGATTATTTCAAACTCTTCATATGTTAGCTTGGTTGTCTTATTTAATAATTCCGCCGGAAGATCTACTTTTCCTATGTCATGCAGCAAGGATAATACCTTAAGCCTTTCAACTTCAAAACTGTCAAGAGACAACGCTTCTCCGAATGCAGCCATAAGATTCATTACCCGTGTAGAATGTCCATAGGTGTAATGATCCTTTGAATCGATAATACTAAGTACCATTTTTATTGCCAGCTCTTTTTCAAGACTGCTACCTGTGACATTTTCAATGTTGTCAAAAAGGTTTTTATAAATATTCGTATGCAAATTTTCGTAAAGTTTGTTTCCGGTTATTATTTTCTCTGCCTGAGAATATAAAAGATTATATGAATCAACCGTGTGTGGGTAGTGAGCAATTCCCGATGATATCTGGATATGCTTTGTTTGAATACCATTCTTTTTATCGTAAAAACAAAAATCGTCAACCTTCTTATGTATTTCCTTTTCTAATCGAATCATATCATCAAAATCAACTCTAGGGAGCATGATGGCAAACTTGCTTCCAGATGCCCTGCAGAAGATGCTTCCCTTTGAGAGGCTTTTATTTATTGAATCAGCAATGCTTTTTAAAACAGAGTCACCAGCTTGATATCCGTATATTTTATTTATTTCAGCAATTGGGAAGACATCAAAAACCAAAATTCCTATAGGGGATTTGTCTGCTGCTTCTGATAGTTCATGCAAGTATTTAAACATATATTTTTTATTGTGCAACCCTGTGGTCACATCTTTGAAGGTCAATGTTTCGATGTCTGCACGTTTCTGATTTAAATTTTCAACCAATAAACCTATAATAATTGAGGCTACAATAATGCTTATTTGTGTAAACATAAGTCCATAGTACATTGTATGGGGGTTAGCGAGAATTCTAAAAAAAGATGTAGCTGCGACTACCAAATTAAAAAGTATCGAAATGATCATCCCTCTATAACCATCAACCAAGGGTAAGCTAAGGGTGAGAGCCAATAGTGCTGAACCATTTAAAACCGTTATAATATCGTATACATGTGGATATGATATTATGTAGATTAATAACAAAATACTGATAATAACAACTTTTGTCTTTTTCTTATAAGATTTTTTTAAATGCATAATTTTACCCCTCAAATCTAATGTATTATTGGCTAAATTGTAAAAATTTACTCAAGATTTAAAAAAATATAGTTGCTTAGCTTTTTTTTCTCTTTCAGCAGTCGCTTTCCTTCAATAAAGTCTGCGATTGACTGGATCTCATCCTCTGTCCAATCATGATAATCTTGGAATGCAATAGCTGCATCTTTAAACTCAGGTCTTTTGAGCAATTCAACAATCTGCTCTTTAGGCGTGGGGCTCGCTGTTTCAATTCTTCCTAATATATAATCTGATGCAACACCAAAAATATCACATAGCTTTACAATAGTCTCAAAATCAGGCTCGTTTATACCCTTTTCCCATTTTCCGACCGCTTGCTGAGAAATTCCTAAGATTTCAGCAAGTTGTTTTTGAGTCATATTTTTTTCTTCTCTTAAGCAACGAATTTTTTCGCCTATGCACATTTTACACATCTTTTATACACCTCTCAGAAATATTCTACACTAAAATGTAGTTATTCACTTGTCAAACACCGAAAAATATCAAAAAATACACTCGCAACACCTCAACGGTGTAGCGAATTATAACATATGAATGCCGAAAAGGTGTATGCTTTAAACGAAAAAAATGAGGGTTATTCAAATTATTCAGGCCTGGCCAGAATAATTTATGATACAATTAATCCAATTACTATTTCAGGGAGATTTGTCATGTCGCTAATTCATGTTACTGGAAACACCTACTGCATAGATTTAGGATATTCATATGTAGGCTTATATAGAATAGGAAAAAACGATGCAGTCCTTCTCGATACCGGAAGACCCGGTGAAGAGGGAGATATTTTGCTTAATGCAATACGTGAAAATAACATTATAATCAAAGCTATCATCTCAACCCATGCCCACATCGACCATGTGGGTAACAATTCTTTATTGAAAAACCACTTCAATTCCACCATTGCCATGCACTTTAACGAGGCTGGGTTGTGCTTTTCAGATCTTTCGATTAAAAACGCCAATCCAATCCTGGATCTGCACCATGCCAAAAGATTTTATTCCAACATGGTGTGCAAAACTGACCGGCTTATACTCGATTCTGACGATAAGATAACCTTCGAAGGCGCGGATTTTTCCATATTCCATGCCCCAGGGCATTCTCCAGGTCATATCTGTGTAATCACCCCAGATGGTGTAGCATACCTTGGAGACGCACTGCTTGGCAAAAGCTCTCTTAGAGCCGCCAAGCTTCCCTATGCTTTTTCCCACAGCGCTGATATTAAAAGCAAGGAACAACTACGGGGTTTAAAAGCGGATGGATACATACTTTCTCACAAGGATATTTTGGGAGACATATCCCCCCTTATAGATTCGGGCATAAAAAAAGTCAATGATACAACCACTAGGGTTTTTAGGCTCATTGAAGGTGAAATGGAATTTGGAGCTATCTTAAAAAAAGCCATCTCTGAATTTAATATCCGCATAGATTCATATGAAAAATACGCCCGGGTCGAAAGACTCTTTAGGCCATTTCTAGAGTATCTGGTAGAGACAAACCAAGTAGTTCTTTACTCTAAAGACGGCTGCCTTTATTATTCTACCATATAGAAAACGGCGGTTTCCTCAACATTACAGTTGTGGGAAACCGCCGTTTTAAATTTAATCAGTACTTTTTATCTGCGTAGCCTACCCATCCGCCTTCTCTAACTAAAGTCTTATCAAATCCTCCGACGGAAAACTCGATTTCTTCTGACTTTTCAAGCGCGCTTACGACGAGCTTTTCGTTGTCTATATCAATCTCAATAGATGTGTCCTTGCCGGCATAATTTTTAAACAAGTAATCTATCTTTTCCTTGGGAAGCTCAATTGCAAACATCCCGCAATTGTACATATTCTGCCTGAAGATCCTTGCGAAGCTTTCGGCTAATACGACGTTTATTCCGTTTACCTCTAACGCCCACGGAGCATGTTCTCTAGAGGATCCACAACCAAAGTTTTCTCTCGTGACGATAACTGCCTTATCCTTTATGTCTGTTGCGCTGTCGAAGCCGGGCAAGCTCAAATCTTCCAGCAAAAACGGCTTTAGCGCTTCTTTTGTAATTTCAGTAAGATACCTTGCGGGTATTATTTCATCGGTATTTATGTCGCTTCTGTCCAAAAACAGTACTTTTCCACTAAAATTCTTCATATTGACCTCCTTCTACTAAGCCTCGAAAAGCTCGGAATTTGTAATTGCTCCTGCAATGGCTGTTGCAGCTGCTGTCGCCGGGCTCATAAGATGAACCGTACCGCCCTTGCCCATCCTGCCGTTAAAGTTACGGTTAGTAGTGGAAGCACAGACTTCACCCTCTGCCAAAACTCCGTTGCTCATGCCAAGGCATGCACCGCACGTAGGATTAGTTACGCAGAAACCAGCATCCTGAAAAATATCTATGATGCCTTCTTTAAGTGCCATGGAGTAGATCTTGGGAGTTGCCGGGCTTACTATGCCACGGACATCGTCGCTTATTTTCTTTCCTTCAAGAACTTTAGCCGCCACTCTCAGGTCTTCGATTCTTCCATTGGTACAGCTTCCGATATATATCTGGTCGACCTTTGTACCTTCCATATCCTTGACAGACTTAACTTGATCCGGTTTATAGCCGAAAGTTACCATTGGCTCAAGCTCTGACATGTCGTATTCGTAAATTTCTTCATACTCGGCATCTTCATCAGATACCCATTTCGAATAATCTGCAAGCGCTTCTTCCTTTGTTGAGTACTCATCCTTGATGAAATCCCACAGATAATCAACTGTAGTCATATCCGGATAACAGATGCCGCAGGTTCCACCAGCCTCGATGGCCATGTTGCAGATTGTCATCCTAGACTCCATAGACATCTTTTCTACTATCGGTCCGGTAAACTCTATTACCTTGTTGGTCGCTCCATTAACCGTAAGCTGCTTTATGATAAATAGTATAACGTCCTTTGCATAAACTCCCGGCTTTAGCTCTCCATTGAGGACGAACTTGATGGTCTTGGGGAAGTGGAATGAGCACACGCCCTTAAGTATTCCTACCTCCAGATCTGTTGTTCCTACACCCGCTGCAAAAGCCCCAAATGCTCCATGGGTACACGTATGAGAATCACCCATTATAACGGTGTAGCCAGGTCTTACAAATCCTTTCTCCGGAAAAATAGCGTGACATACGCCGTTTCTTCCAACGTCGAAAAAGTCTTTAATTCCGTGTCTTTTAGCCCACTCTCTCATTATCTTTCCCTGTTCTGCTGTCTTTGAATCTTTGGCAGGTGTTACATGGTCTATTACCGCTTTTATCTTTGTTGGGTCAAAGACTCTGTCCATGCCTCTTGCCATAAGATCTGTAATAGCAATAGGCGTAGTGATTTCATGACAAAAAACCCTGTCCAATTTTAAAACATGTGTATCCGGAAACGGCTCTTCTACTCTGTGAGAATCAAAAATCTTTTCTGCAATTGTTTTTCCCATTTTACTTCTCCTTTTTATCGATTTACAACCTTGATATTCTTTTTCCAGCTTAAATTATATTATATAGTTTTTTTGGTCATTTTAAAATCCATTTCACATAATCCCTTAACTTAAAGACCATTATCGCATATAATGATTATATAGAATGTAAACTATGCTACAATCTAAAAAGTTTTGAGGTGTTTTTGATGGACAACATACCAATAACCCAAGAACATATACTAGATCTACCTGAAGAGCTCTACGAAATATTTAATACCAAGCAAGTAAAGCTTTATAACAAACATCAGATGGTTTATAGACAGGGAGAAGCTGCAGAAGGATTTTATTTTTTAAAAAGTGGCAAGATAAAAGTATTCGTAAATTCCCCTGAAGGTCTCGAAAAAAATCTGGCTGTATATAACAGGGGAGATGTTTTCGGCGAGGCATCATTTTTTGACGGGTATCCTAGAATATCTTCTGCCAAGGCGATAACTGACTGTGAGATAATTATGATGGATAAATCGGATCTCTTAGATCTATTTAAGAAAAAGCCGTTGTTGGCTTTAAAGTTCATAGAAACCCTTTCAAAGAAAGTGAGAATGCTTTCAAATGAAATAGACAGCATGTCATTTTTGGCTGCTGACAAGAGGATTGCAGGATTTTTGTTGGAGCTTTCACAAAGCTTAAATGGAGAAATAGAAATCAGTCAGGAGGACATAGGCGTAGCCGTTGGTGTAAGCAGGGTCACTGTCAGCAGAGTCCTTGGAAGCTTTGCCGCAAAGGGCTGGATAAAGACGATGTATAAGAAAATTTTGATTATGGATCATGACGCACTCTTAAATTTCACCCGGACCTAATAATAGAAAAGGCCTCGCTAGAAGCTAGGCCTAAATATATTCTCTAAAATTCTGCATTGCCGACTGTTCTTGGAAATGGTATAACGTCTCTTATGTTGCTCATTCCTGTTAAATACATGATAAGCCTTTCAAACCCCAGACCAAATCCTGCATGCTTTACTCCACCGTATTTTCTAAGCTCCAAGTACCACCAATAATCTTCCTCCTTCAGACCGTTTTTAAGTATCTTTTCTTTAAGTACCTCTAAACGCTCTTCCCTCTGGCTTCCTCCTATGATTTCGCCAACTCCTGGAACCAACAGGTCCATAGCGGCCACCGTTTTGTCATCTTCGTTCAGTCTCATATAAAACGCCTTTATCTCCTTTGGATAATCTGTGACAAATACGGGTTTTTTAAATACAACTTCTGTCAAATATCTCTCATGCTCCGTCTGAAGATCGCTACCCCATTCCACCGGATATTCAAACTCTTTTCCCGACTCCTTTAAAAGCCGGATAGCTTCAGTATAAGTCACTCTTTCAAAATCACTTTTTAAGATTCCCTCTAATCTATCCTTCAAACCCTTGTCTATGAAGGAGTTGAAAAACTCCATTTCCTGAGGGGCATTTTCAAGGACGAATCTGATGAGATATTTTATCATCTCCTCTGCAAGATCCATATCGTCTTTAATGTCTGCAAAAGCTATTTCCGGCTCTATCATCCAAAATTCGGCGGCATGTCTAGGCGTGTTTGAGTTTTCAGCCCTAAACGTTGGACCAAATGTGTATATGTTTCTGAATGCAAGGGCAAATATCTCCCCTTCGAGCTGGCCGCTGACGGTTAGACTTGCAGGCTTCTCAAAAAAATCCTTGGTGAAATCCACTTCTTTCCTGTCATCTCTTGGAATATCCAAAAGATCCAGGGTGGTTACCTTAAACATCTCTCCCGCACCTTCTGCGTCACTTGCGGTAATTATTGGAGTATGGACGTTGACAAAACCCTTCTCTTGAAAAAACTTGTGAACGGCGTAGGATGCCAAGCTTCTAACCCTAAAAACTGCAGCAAATGTATTGCTCCTAGGCCGCAAGTGGGCAATAGTCCTTAAATACTCCAGAGTATGTCTTTTTTTCTGCAAAGGGTACTTGGAATCCGATGGCGCTTCCAATGAAATGGATGTTGCCTTTATCTCAAATGGCTGTTTGCTTTCCGGCGTGAGGACAAACTTTCCTTTTGCGACAATAGCCGTAGCTACGGGATACTTTCCTATCTCAGAGAAATTAGGCAGGCTGTCATCGTATACTGCCTGTATTCCTTTAAAAGATGTTCCATCATTTATTTCGATGAATCCAAACTTGTTTGAATCCCTTATGGTTCTTATCCATCCGCTTATTGTGACTTCCTTATCCGAATAATCTTCTTTATTGTAGTAAAAATTTCTGATGAGATCATATTTCATGGAATTTCCTCCCTTTATCATTTATTTAATTATAAAAATATTATATCATAGTGTGTATGCAGTGAAATACAAGATAACTTGGAAATGAGGCGAAATATATGAAACTAGCAAATTACAGCATCAAGGGCTCAAGTGATACGAAGCTTGGCTTGCTTACAGACAATGGAATAGTCGATTTAACAGAACTAGGCGTGTCCACGCCTCACCAAAACATGATAGAACTTATAGAAAGATACGAAGAATTTAGGCCACGGCTTCTATCTGCTTTGGAGAGGAATGATATTAACTATATCTCAGAAGATAAGATAAAGCTTGAGAGCCCCATCCCTTATCCACGGCGAAATGTATTCTGCATAGGAAAAAACTACCTGGATCACGCAGAAGAAATAAAGTCCCTGCCTGGAGCGCCATCACAAATCCCCCAGTTCCCAATCTACTTCACTAAGGTTGCGTATCCTTCAATAGGGCCTGAAGACACGATACTAAATCACAGGGAAATAACCGACTCAATCGACTATGAGGTTGAGCTGGCAGTTATAATTGGTAAAAAAGGTCTTAATATTCATATGGAAAATGCTGAAGAGCATATATTCGGCTATACCGTGGGAAACGATATCTCCATAAGGAACATCCAGATGAAGCATACCCAGTGGTTTAAGGGAAAGAGTTTCGATACCTGCTGTCCATTGGGACCGGTAATAGTAACAGCAGATGAGATAGCCTATCCTCCTGATCTTACGATTACATCCAAAGTCAACGGAGAAATAAGGCAAAGCTCCAAAACCTCCAAGCTTATATTTAGCATATCAGAGCTAATAAGCGACCTTTCCAAGGGAATGACCCTATACCCAGGAGATATCATTCTTACCGGAACGCCTGCCGGAGTGGGATTTGGTTTTGATCCTCCAAAAACCCTAAAGCCCGGTGACGAGATAGCCTGTGAGATTGAAGGCATAGGCAAACTGGTAAACTACATCGAAAAATAACATCAAAAAAGGACTTGTGGAATGGACTAAACTTACCCACAAGTCCTTTTTGCCATTATAGCTTTCCAAATGCCTCTGCGATTCGTTTAAAATCTTCAAACGAAAGGGTCTCAGCCCTTCTGCTCTCTTCTATTCCAGCTTGTAAAAGGGCTTTTTTTACATCAGGCTTTTCATAGTGAAGGTTGTTTGACAGCGTATTAAGAAGGGTTTTTCTCCTGTTGGCAAAACCGGCCTTAACAACAGCAAAAAACCTATCTTTGTCATTTTTATCCATAAGTCTGTCATCTCTAACCTCCATATGAATGACTGCAGAATCTACCTTGGGTTTTGGAATAAATACGCTTGCGGGTACGATAAAAGATAGCTGTGGCTTTGTATAATAGCCACAGGCAACGGTTAAGGCTCCATATTCCTTGCCTCCCGGAGTAGCTGCAATCCTTTCCGCCACCTCCTTTTGTATCATTACCGTTATGCTCTCTATTGGAATATCTTTTTCCAATAGCCCCATTATTATTGGGGTGGTTATATAATACGGAAGATTGGCTACAACCTTTATTTTTTTTTCGGTATGCTTTATTATCTCGGCATTTATATCCAGCTTCAAAATGTCTTCATTTATTACTGTACAGTTTTCGTATTCGGCCAAGGTCTCATCGAGTATGGGTATTAGCATCTTGTCTATTTCAACGGCTAGTACATGCTTTGCCCTTTCACAAAGCTTGGCGGTCATGGCGCCGATCCCAGGACCTATCTCAAGCACAACATCATCTTCTGTTACTCCTGCAGCATTTACTATCTTTAAGACAATGTTTTCATCCGTCAAAAAATTCTGTCCGAATTTTTTACTCATTTTAAATCCGTGCCTTTTTAAAATATCTTCTATTGTCCTTGGAGATGTGAGCTTATGCATATGATCAAACCTTTTCTTTTATTTTGTTTACAGCCTTCAGCAGTACTTCTTCGCTTATTTGGTACGCATTTATCCTTTGAAGAAACTGTTTTCCGTTTGCGTATCCAATACCCAGGGCTTCCCCTGTCTTTTCTCTCATTGCCTTGGCATTGTTCCCATAAAGCAGGCCTAGCTTTCCGATGCTTTCCGAAGTATGGATCGCCTCACCTTCAACAACCGTCTTAACATCTTCAAGCGCTTTTATGATTGCTTCCGGAGAGGCATTTTCAATTCCAATGTTTCCATTTTTGGTCCCCTCATCCCTTGGCAGGTAGGCGTGTTTGCATCCCGAAACTCTGTCATTTATCATTCTTCTGATTTTCTCTCCTGCAAAATCTGGATCCGTAAACACTATAACGCCCGTACGTTCTACGGCGTTTTGTATAATTTCGTAGGTCTTTTCTTCAAGGCCAAGGCCGCTGGTCTGAATTATATGTGCATCCACCGCTCTCTTAACAGCTGCTATATCGTCCTTGCCCTCAACCACTATAAGTTCTTTTATCATATGATCGCCAAGCCTTCCAAAAGAATCTTGCCACCAATCAAAATCAACACTGAGCCGCCAAAAATCTCGGACCCTGCCTGAAACTTATGCCCAAGGCTATGCCCAAACCTGGCTCCTACAAAGCTTATCACAAATGTAGTTAGTGCTATAACTCCTGCTATCAGCCATATATTTACATCTAAGAAAGCAAAGCCTATTCCCGAAGCCATGGCATCGATGCTCGTTGCAATCGCCAATGTAAAAAGGTATCTGTTGCTGAGCTTCCCGGTTCCACACCTGTCTTCCTCTCTAGACTCGAGAATCATCCTTATCCCGATGAATACCAACAGCCCAAAAGCTATCCAATGATCCACCGTCCTGATCCGGTCTGCAAAGGTCGCCGCAAGAAAATATCCCATCAAGGGCATAATCCCCTGAAACAATCCGAAAAACAGGGCGATCTTTCCCTGTAGTCCCAAAGTTTTTGCCTTGTTAGAAATTCCGCATGAAGCCGCCACTGCGAAGGCATCCATTGAAAGAGCCACCGCAGTGCTCATCATAACAAAGGTGCTCATCTATATGTTCTCCTCTAATTTTATTCTATCCACCATTTCAATAAGTTCCTTCCTTCTATTTAATTCAGGAGCTTCAATGACGACTTGCAATAGGTGGTTAAGGGTCTTTCCTATGCTTTCGCCTTTAAACCCTTTTTCCTTTAAATCATTACCTCCTATTTCAAGGTCTACTACCTTTCGGGGAAGCTCACCCTCTAAAAGCCTCCTAATCGTCATCTTCCATGGGTGGTTTTTGCCTAAGGCATCCTCTAGTTTTAAAAACAGCCTTAGCATTTCGTCGGTATACTCGGGAACTTTCTTAACAAAATCCTCATGTCTTTTAACTCTTTCATAATCATACAAAGCTATGACTTGGTTTATTATTATCCTCTGATACTTCAGCCTCTCTAAGATTGTTTTCACTTCTTCCCTTTCAGCTATGGGACGCAGCAAAAAATAAACCCTCAGGGACAGCTCAGGCGCGGACTCTTCAAAGTGTTTGACGTACTCGTCCCATCCTTCTTCCCCTGGAGTGACCAGCTTGTCGAGTTCAGGTATAATAACCCTTACAAGATGAAGCCTGAATAAGAGCTCAACTCCTCTTTTTGCTCCTTCACATATAAATATTCTATCAAATTCCGCCTTTATCCTCTCGCTGCTAACGCCGGGAAGATCTGGATCGTTCATTATGGATTTGATTATATCCTCATGGATTAAATAATTGTTCTCACAGGCAATCCGTACTGCTCTGAGCTTTCTGAGACGGTCCTCCTTGAACCTTACCTTAGCCCTGCCTATAGTCCTTAAGAGCCTGTTTTTCAAATCTTCCATCCCGTTAAAATAATCATATACGTTAAGGTCCTTATCAAGAGCTATCGCATTCATGGTGAAGTCCCTTCTGCTGAGATCGCTTAAAAGGGAATCTGAGTAAAATACCATGTCCGGCCTTCTTCCGTCGGAATATCTGTGTTCCAACCTAAATGTGGTAATCTCAAAGGGTTCGTCGTTAAACAGCACTGTAATAGTGCCGAAATCTATCCCCGTCTCAATATGTCGTTCGAATATGGTCTTTATCTCCTCAGGCTTTGCATCCGTGGTAAAATCAAAATCTTTGGGTTTCTTGTGGGATAAAAAATCCCTGACAGCTCCCCCAACCAGGTAGCATTTATAACCCTTTGATTCGATATAATTCATCAATCGGTATACATTTTCGGGCAGATTCATAGCCTCTCCTCGCTAACCTACGATTTCAATCAAGCTTGTTAGATCATCTATCATATAGTCCGGGGATTCCTTCAAAAGAGCTTCTGGATAGTTGTATCCCCATGTGACTGCAGCACATTTTACCCCTGCTTTTTTGCATGCCGCAATATCCCTGCTTTCATCACCTACATAAAGTATATCACTTTTTGGTATTGAATACTTTCTGGCAGTAGAGCTAATCTTTATTTCCTTGCTCATAAGGGGCGAAGACTCAATAAAATCAAAACAGTCTATGTTTTGGTTCCTCATAAAAGCCTTTACATTTCTATTTGAGTTAGAGGTTATTATCCCCATTACCTTTACCCTTTCTTTAAGTTCAATCAAAATTTCTTCCAGCTTTTCATCAAAGGGTTTTATGGTATGCATCTCGTTTTTCAGAAGCTTTTGTCCATGCTTGATGATCTTTGGCAACTTTTTTAAAGGTATCTCAACTGTTTCGATTATTTCCTTTATATTAAGATGCTTGATCTTATGTAGCTCTTCTCTGGTTATGCTCTTGTAGCTGTATTTTTCTGCAAGGCTGTTGTATATGTAAAGCGCACGTTCCTCGGTGTCTGCCAAGGTTCCGTCAAAATCAAATATGACGCATTGAAATGCCATTTTATCAAATCCTTTTGTGTTTATTCCTTTTGAATAGTACTATTATAATATAGTTTAGTTAAATTACTATGATTTTTATTGACTTTTTTGACCGGAGCCTATATAATTTTGCTATACTTTATCACACTAAAGCAATAAAGCGGAGGGTTGTTTATGATTAATTACTATATAGATGGTGTCAACGACATACATTTTCAGGAGTTTTTAGGCTATGAAAGAATAAATGAGGAAATTGAACAGGTCATGCGAAAGTTTGGCTACAAGCCGATATTGACTCCAAATTTCGAATACTACGATATGTACAACATGGATCAGTCTCTCTCTAGAGATAAAATGTTCAAGCTTATCGACAAAAACGGCAAAGTGCTTGTTTTAAGGCCGGATGCAACGATTCCCATATGCAGGATGGCTGCAAACACATTTAAGGACCCAAAAGAAGTCCTCAAGTTCAGCTACATAACAACCATATTCAGAGAAGACAACAGCAAGACAAATTATAAAAAAGACTTCATACAAGGCGGCGTTGAGTATTTTGGCAACAATTCCCCGGATTGCGACGCCGAAATAATAGCAGTAGCGATTTCCATGCTGTTAAACCTAGGTCTAGACAAGATTCACATCGACATAGGCCAAGTCGCTTTTCTGGACGGCTTATTCCACGGGCTGGATCTTACAAAGAAGGAAAAAGAACGCGTAAACGAGCTTATAGAAAACAAGAATCTAGGAGACCTCAAGCTTTATCTCAACAAGCTGCAGATTTCTCCCGAAGTTTTCGAAACGATATTGAAAATCCCCATGCTATTCGGTTCTTATCAAAAGGTGATACCACAAGCAGAAAAGCTCTGTAGGAACGAATCGATGAAAACAGCACTGGACAATGTCAAGGAAGTCTATAAGATGCTAAAGCTCTACGGTTTGGAAAAGTACGTATACCTTGACTTTGGATTCACTAATCAGCTAAATTACTATTCCGGCCTTATATTCAAAGGTTATGCTGAAGACTGGGGAGATTCAATACTATCTGGAGGACGCTACGACCAGTTGTCCTCCACTTTCGGAGTGGAGCGTCCGGCCATAGGCTTTGGAATCAATATAAGCTTGCTTACAGAGATCATAAGTGCCGAAGAAAACAGCCAAGACTACTTTGACGCACTAATAAGGTACGATTCCAGCCAGACTCAAAATGCACTGTCTCTAGCTTCGCTTCTAAGAGATCTGGACTTTTCAACAGACTGCATAAACAAGGACTATTCCATCGATCACGAGGCCTATCGGTTTATTTTTGAATACGATGAAGCCGGATTAAAGGTGTCAACCAATGAAAAAATCTCTCCCATAACCACCGAGGAGGCAATCGACCTTTTGAAAGGAGAATCAGATCTATGAAAAACTTAAATATAGCCTTGGCAAAAGGCCGTGTGGCCTCAGCTGCCATGAAGCTTTTGATTGATTGCGGGTGCGAGTTTCCCGACTACAGCAAGGAAAGCAGAAAACTGATATTCCATGATAAAAAGAACAATATAAAGGTAACTTTGGTAAAATCTCCGGATGTTCCTGTGTATGTGGAAAAGGGGGCAGCGGATGCGGGAATTGTGGGCAAGGACATCCTTCTTGAAGACAAAGCTGACGTCTATGAGCTGGTAAACTTGAATATCGGCAAATGTGATATGTGCGTTGCCGGATTTGCAGATAAAAAGCCTGATTACAGCAAAAAAATCACCGTTGGTACCAAGTATCCCCACATAACTAGAGACTATTTCAACAAGCTTGGAGTATTGACTGATATAATCAAGCTTAACGGTTCTGTTGAGCTTGCCCCCATTATAGGCCTTTCAGATATCATAGTCGACATCGTGGAAAGTGGAAAAACCCTTGAAGAAAATGGCCTTGTAGTGCATGAAAAGATGTTTCCCATAAGCGCCAGGTTCATAGCCAACAAGGTTAGCCTAAAAACCAAGTTCGAAGAGATACAGTGGGTCATAGATTCCCTTGGCTCTTTGGTGGAAAGGGATGAGTGAAATGGATACAATCATTATGAATACCCTAGATATAACTCAAGATAAAGTTGACTACATCCTGAAAAGAAATCACGCCCAGAACAAGGCTATCGAAGACGCCGTTGCCCATATTTTAGATGATGTGCGTTTAAACGGCGACGCAGCAGTACTTAAATATACAGAAAAATTCGATAAAGTGGCACTTGAGACACTGGTAGTTTCAGCTTCTGAAATAGAAGAAGGATATAAGAGCGTAGACGGAGATTTTATTGAAACCTTAACAGAAGCCAGAGACAATATAGAAAATTATCATAGACATCAGATATCAAAGACTTGGATAAAAGACTTCTCTCCCGGTGTAAGGCTAGGCCAGCTTATAACCCCAATCGACAGGGTGGGGCTCTACGTACCCGGAGGCAAGGCCGGTTATCCATCTACCGTACTTATGGATGCAGTTCCTGCCAAGGTTGCCGGAGTTAAGTCCATCGTGCTAATCACTCCTCCCGGTAAAGACGGCAAAGTAAATCCATACATACTCGCCGCTGCAAAGATTGCAGGCGTTGACGAGATATACAAAGTTGGCGGAGCCCAAGGTGTGGCAGCTTTGGCATATGGTACCGAGTCTATAAAGCCCGTCAATAAAATCGTGGGTCCCGGCAATATTTACGTAGCTACTGCCAAAAAACAGGTCTTCGGCAAGGTGGATATAGACATGATAGCGGGACCAAGCGAAATCTGCATTATAGCCGGAAGTGATGCAAACCCCGATTTCATCGCAGCTGATCTTCTAAGTCAAGCAGAACACGACGAAATGGCCTCATCCATGCTGATAACTTGGGACGAGAAGCTCGCCCATGAAACAAAAAAATCTGTTTACGCACAAATGGAGGAACTGTCTCGAAAAGATATAATGAAAAAATCCATCGAAGATAACGGTAAAATATTTTTAGTGGATGATATTGACAGCGCAATAGCTCTTTCAAACTTGATCGCCCCTGAACACCTTGAAATCATGGTGGATGATCCAGAAAGTCTACTGAGCAAAATAACAAATGCAGGAGCCGTATTCTTAGGATCATACACCCCCGAGCCCATAGGCGATTACTTTGCGGGTCCAAATCACACCCTGCCTACTTCCGGAACAGCAAAATTTTCTTCACCACTGGGAGTATATGATTTTGTTAAACGAAGCAGCGTACTGCACTACAGCAAAAAAAGCCTTGAATCGGTAAAAGACAAAGTTGCCGATTTTGCAGAAAGGGAAGGATTCACTTCCCATGCAAATGCGGTTAGGAGGAGATTTAATGATTGAAGATTTGATGAGGAGCCACCTAAAAGAATTTATGAACTACGTGGTTCCAGACAACGATTATAAATATGTCCTTAATGCTAACGAGAGCCCCTTTAACCTGTTTAAAGATCCAGATTTAAAGGATGGACTTTTTGATGAGTTGAAAGAATACAAGACAAACTTATACCCCGATGGCAGCTCACGTCTTCTCAGGGAAAAACTATCTGAATACCTTAAAGTTGATTCAGATAAAATCATATGCGCAAATGGCTCCGATGAGCTTATTCCCATGATATTTTCCGCATTTTTAAATCCAGGAGAAGCAGTAGTTTCACACTATCCTTCATTCGACATGTATAAGATATCCGCACAGATAGCTCAAGGGAATTTCGTACCTGTCAATGATCTTGAGGGACATGTCATCGATGTGGAGGGAATGATTTCTGCTGCAAAAGACTACAATGCTAAACTTATCTTCGTTTGTGTTCCCAATAACCCCACGGGACATGCCATTGACAAAAGGGATATAATAAAAATACTAGAAGAGTCCCCGGGAATAGTTGTTGTTGATGAAGCTTACGTTGAATTTTCAGATGCAAACTGTCTGGATCTTATCGAAAAATACGAAAACCTCATCATCCTTCGGACTTTTTCCAAGGCCTTCGGAATGGCAGGTCTTAGAGTGGGCTATGCCTTGGGGCAAAAAAAAATGATCGACATATTAAACAAAGTAAAGCAGCCCTACAACCTAAACTCAATTTCTCAGCTTATAGCTTCCTGGGCGATTGAAAATCGCAAGCCCATCATGGAAAAAATAAAGTACCTTTCAAAAGAACGGGATTACCTATACGCTGAACTTAAAAAAATATCCGGAATCACCGTTTACGACAGCCAGTCAAACTTCATCTTGATCAAAGTTGATGATGGGAAAAAAGTTAATGACGCCATGCTGTGTCAAGGTGTGCTGTTGAAGTACTTTGACAAAAAGCCAATGCTGGAAAATTGTTTCAGAGTCACCGTCACCACAAGAGAGGTCAATGACCTGGTTTTAAAAATTTTGAGAGGGGCCCTTAAAGATGCGTGAATCCACCATGAAT
Organism: Alkalibacter saccharofermentans DSM 14828; assembly: GCF_900128885.1. NCBI lineage: Bacteria > Bacillati > Bacillota > Clostridia > Eubacteriales > Eubacteriaceae > Alkalibacter > Alkalibacter saccharofermentans. The sequence continues at coordinate 79,012 of NZ_FQTU01000002.1, read as the reverse complement.
AGAAATACAGGGGAAACTCAGCTTGCCTGTTCCGTCAATCTGGACGGCAAGGGAGTTTTTGATGGTAGTACCGGAATAGGATTTTTTGACCACATGCTCCATTTGCTCTCCAAGCACGGAGGTTTTGACCTGAATATTGAGTGCAAGGGAGATCTCGATGTAGACACTCACCATACCGTAGAAGACCTGGGCATACTTTTAGGCCAGTGCTTAAAAGAAGCCTTGGGAGATAAGAGAGGCATACGCAGGTACGGCAACTTCTACTGTCCCATGGATGAGGCTCTCAGCCGGGTGACGCTAGACTTAAGCGGAAGGGGATTCCTTGTGTTCAATGTGGAGTTGAAACGTGAAAAGGTGGGCAACTTTGAGACAGAAATGCTAAATGAGTTTCTCTACGCATTTGCCATTAATTCGGGCACTACCCTTCACGTGACCACACTATACGGAAAAAACGATCATCATATAATTGAATCTATATTCAAAGCCTTGGGAAGAGCATTAAGTGAGGCATGTCGCATAGAGCCAGGCTCTGACAGCATTCCTTCCACCAAGGGAATACTATAATCGGAGGTAACTATGATTGCAATAATCGATTACGGGGTTGGAAACCTTATGAACGTCTACAACGCCCTTAAAAAACTTGATATGGATGCGGTAATCACTGGCGATAAAAAAGTCATAGACAACGCCTCTGCTATCGTTCTTCCGGGAGTTGGCGCCTTTAAAGACGCCATGGACCATCTGGTAGAACACGATCTAGTGGAAACTATAAAGGACAACGCTTCAAAGGGGAAATACCTTTTAGGCATCTGCCTTGGCATGCAGATGCTCTTTGACAAGAGTTACGAAGACGGCCAGTGGGAAGGTCTAGGTCTGTTAGAAGGTGAGATTGTCCGTTTCGGAGATGGCTTAAAAGTGCCTCACATGGGCTGGAACGAACTTCACATCAACAAGCCTCACCCTCTAATCAAGGATATTCGAGACGGAGAATATGTGTACTTCGTTCACTCATATCATTTAGATCCCAAATACTTTGACGATGTACTTCTGTACACAGATTACGGGGTAAAGGTTCCTGCGGTCGTATGCAAGGACAATGTTATGGGAATGCAGTTCCACCCGGAAAAAAGCAGTGACACAGGAATAAAGCTGCTACAAAACTTCAAGGAGTTGATAAAATGATAGTATTGCCTGCAATAGATATTAAGGGCGGAAAATGCGTCCGATTAAAGCAAGGTCTTATAGACCAGGAGACAGCATATTACGACGATCCGGTTTACGTCGCTAAAATGTGGGAAAGTCAAGGAGCCGAGTATCTTCACGTAGTAGACTTAGACGGAGCCTTTACAGGATCTCAAACCAATATGGAAATCGTGAAAAAAATAGTGGACAGCGTATCCATACCTGTTGAAATCGGCGGGGGAATACGAACTAGAAAAACTGTAAAGGCTTACCTGGATTCCGGAGTATCAAGAGTCATTCTGGGTACCAAGGCTGTTGAGAACATGGATTTTGTAAAAGAGCTTTGCGATGAATTCCCTGACAAAATAGCTGTTTCTGTAGATGCCAAAGGAGACTTCGTGGCTATAAAAGGCTGGGTTGAAACCAGCGACAAGGAAGTCCTTCCCTTTTGCCAGACACTTGTCGAATCTGGGGTTTCCACAATAGTCTATACCGATATTTCAAGAGACGGGATGCTAAGCGGGCCCAATCTTGAAATGCTCAAGAAGCTAAATGACACCTTAGATGCAGATATCATAGCTTCGGGTGGAGTAGCAAACATCCAAAACATCATAGACCTGTCATCCCTGGGCTTATATGGAGCGATAACAGGCAAGGCTTTATACGAAGGCACTCTTACCTTAAAAGAAATTAACTCTCTCCCAGAGAAAGGCAGGTAGCGACATGCTTACTAAGAGAATCATACCCTGCCTGGACGTTGACAAGGGACGAGTCGTCAAGGGCAAGAAGTTTCAAGGAATAAAAGACGTTGCAGATCCAGTGGAGCTGGGAAAATTCTATTCTGACCAATGCGCTGACGAACTTGTTTTTTATGATATAACCGCCTCCCACGAAGACAGGGACATATTTATACACATAGTAGAAGATGTAGCCAGGAATATAAATATCCCCTTTACCATAGGTGGAGGAATACGAAGCGTTGAAGATTTTAGAAAGGTGCTTCTCGCAGGCGCGGACAAGGTTTCTGTAAATTCCGCTGCAGTAGTCAATCCCCAGCTAATCAAACAGGCAGCCCTAAGGTTCGGCAGCCAGTGTGTTGTGCTATCTATTGACGCCAAGCGAAATCAAAAGGGTTCCTGGGACGTATACGTCAAGGGTGGAAGAGAAAACACCGGAATAGATGCAATCGAGTGGGCAAAAGAAGGCCAAAGATTAGGGGCTGGTGAAATCTGCATCAACTCCATCGATACAGATGGTGTAAAGCAAGGGTTTGACCTGGAACTAAATGAGACTCTCTCAAGTTTATTAACCATACCTATAATAGCCTCAGGTGGCGCCGGCAATATGCAGCATTTTTCCGATGTCCTAAATTGTGGCGCGGATGCAGCTTTGGCTGCAAGCGTGTTTCACTACAAGGAAATCGCAATTGCAGACCTGAAGGAATTCTTGCATAAAGAAAATTTACCTGTTAGGAGATGCTTATAACAATGGATTTGAATACACTTAAATACGACGAAAAGGGCTTGATTCCTGCAATAGTTCAGGATGCAGATACCTCGGCGGTCTTGATGATGGCTTATATGAATGAAGAATCTCTAAAGAAGACGATAAAAACCGGTACGACCTGGTTTTACAGCAGAAGCCGCCAGAAGCTGTGGAACAAGGGAGAAAGCTCAGGAAATTTTCAAAAGATCATATCTATCGATTATGATTGTGATGAAGATACCCTTCTATTGAAGGTTGTTCCAGAAGGCCCAAGCTGTCACACCGGTGAGTACAGCTGCTTCTATCGAAGCATCACAGGGGATACTGCCTTTCAATCTGAAAATATGCTTAGCACACTCTACACAATTATAAAAGATAGACGAGACAACCCGAAAGAGGGATCCTACACCCAGTATCTTTTTGATAAGGGCGCAGACAAGATCCTGAAAAAAGTTGGCGAAGAAGCCGCTGAAACCATAATAGCGGCAAAAAACCAGTCCAAAGAGGAACTGATATACGAAACCAGCGATTTGTTTTATCATTTGATGGTTTTGCTGGTAAACCAAGGTGTGGAGCTCAACGACATAATGGAAGAACTCAAGAAAAGACATAAGTAACTAAATTAAAGTGGTTTGAAATCAAACCACTTTTTTATATATTTTTAGTATTTCCTCGGTGTAGGTGCCATCTTGGTTGTACACCACGATCTCTTCACCTAATTTTATTCCAGGATTTCCTCCCTTTACTCCCTCAATCAGTATCATGTTGGGTTCCTTCCCTTCATGAGGTCTGACTTTGATCATCTGCTTCGGCTCTATTCCATGTTCCCTCATGGCGCAAAATATATCTACGATTCTATGTGGCTTATGAACCAAATAAAATCTGCTTTTATCCTTTAGAAGTCTAGCAGCTGTCTTTGAAACATCTCCCATGCTGCATAAAATTTCATGCCTTGCTATTGCGACTTCCCTTACAGGACTTTTAAATCCCTCAGATTCATTCATATATGGTGGGTTGCTGACCACGATATCGTATGACCCGGGTATGAAAAGCTCCGGAGGATTTTTGATGTCTCCAACCACTATTTTGACTTCATCTTCAAGTCTATTTAGAGCTACGCTTCTTTTAGCCATATCTGCCACATATTCCTGAATCTCCAGTCCATGTATCTGCTTTGCTCCGTTATTTGCCAACAATATAGGGATTATGCCGCTTCCAGTTCCCAAATCAGCGATTTTGAAATTAGGCTTTGCCCTCTCCCCAGCCATCCAAGCCAGCAGTACAGCATCTGTTCCGTATCTGAAGAACTTCTCATTTTGAATAATCTTCAGTCCCTCTATGTGAAGGTTATCCACTCTCTCCTGTGCATTAATCAAGTACTTTTCCACAATATCCACTGCTTTCATTCGACTTTTATTTTACATGTTGTATATAACATATGTTCGGCACTAAATATAGTGACCTATCCACATATTCCACATTATTGTGCACACATTGTGGATAACTCCCCTGTTTTCTATGGGCTTTTCAACAGGCAATGTGGCCTTATCCACATTTATCCCCAACCCACATGTTCATATGTGTATAAGATTTTCTCCTGTAACAAAAAAAACCTCTATTCAAAGAGGTTTTTCTCGCAGTTATTATACAAGGTGTGGAGAATCCACTGGACAAACATCTGCACATGCACCACAGTCGATACATAGGCTTCCATCTACCACGTAGATTCCATCACCTTCGCTGATAGCGTCTACTGGACATTCAGGCTCACATGCTCCGCAAGAAATACAATCATCATTGATTACGTATGCCATTCTTTTCACCTCCTCTAATGTGATTGGTTGACAAAACCATTATATAATAAATATTATAAACAATAAACTGTTTTTTTGTACTAAATTTCCTTACTTTCCGTCCAGTTCCTTTAAAGCTTTTCTTTCTTCAGGCGTTAGTTCCTCTTTGCTTCCCTGGCCTTGTTTCTTTCCATGACAGCCCTTGCCACAGCCTGTCTTTTGAGTTTTAATTTCTTCAAGATGGTATTCCTTCAAAACAGCATCATCTCCATCGAGTTTAACTGTCACTGTTTCTCTTAGGACGTTAACCTTGAAGACTACACCTTTTCCATCCTTTGTGGATACTGATTGACCCTCCACCGGAAGTTTTTTGCACACATCTTCGTAAAAATCCTGCTCGTACTTTAAGCAGCACAATAGCCTTCCACAGATTCCTGAAATTTTTGTAGGGTTTAAAGATAAATTTTGTTCCTTAGCCATTTTTATGGATACCGGCTGAAACTCTCCAAGCCACTTGTAACAGCAGAGACCTATGCCGCATGGACCCAATCCTCCAAGCATCTTGGCTTCATCTCTGACCCCTATTTGCCTTAACTCTATCCTTATTTTAAATACTGATGCAAGGTCCTTCACTAGCTCCCGGAAATCCACCCTGCCGTCAGCCGTGAAGTAAAATATGACCTTGTTATTGTCAAATGTATACTCCACATCTATGAGCTTCATATCCAGCTTGTGCTCTTCAACTTTTTTCTTGCATATTTCCATGGCTTCAACTGCTTTTTCCTTGTTTCTCTGGTAAGCCTTGTCATCCTTGGGAGTTGCTTTTCTAATGACCGGCTTTATGGGTGATACTATATCATCTTCAGCAACCTTTTTTATATCTAATACCACCTGTCCGTATTCCATTCCTCTGGCTGTTTCAACTATTACATTATCCCCTTTGGAAAGCTTGAATTCCAAGGGATCGAAGTAGTAAATCTTGCCCGCCTTCTTAAACCTGACACCAACTACATCTATCATTTTATTCCTCCTGTATCCTCAAAAGCAGATTTTCAATCTGCAATGGCATATTCAAATTTATTTTGGTATTTGACTGTAGTTCCATAATCCCCTCTATTATATCATTTATCTTCCCCACAGTTAAATAATCTATATCACTATTTTCCTTGTACACTGTTTTTTCCACAAGTCTCTGTCTGAGATAAACTAACAGGTAATCCGTCAGCTCCAGCTCGTTAATTCCCTTATCTTTCGCTAATGCCGGAATTTGAAATATCTTATCAAATTCCCCTTTGCTGATACTGTCCATTGATGATGAAATGCTTTTGTAAATATCTATTTTACCCGGATCTTCCAATGCCTTCAAAGCTTCGCCCATTCTTCCCTGGGTAATCTGGTATAAAAACTTTATCTCGTTTATATCCGTGATTCCTTTTGCTTCCACAACATTTAAAAACTCGGTGTATCTCAAGGGCATAAAATTCAGAATCTGACATCTAGATAAAATCGTAGGCAATATGGAGCTTTTGCTATTTGCTATCAATAGGATTATAGTTCCTTCTTCCGGCTCTTCTAGTATTTTTAATATGGCATTTTGTCCGGGCACACCCATAGTTTCACAACTGTTTACTATAAAGATTTTTTTGTCCCCTTCATATGGTTTAGTGGCTGCGCTTTTTTGCAGCTGTCTTACTTGGCTGATTTTTATGGAATCGCCTTCTGCTCCGGTTTTTATCTCATGAATATCAGGATGGTTTCCCTTTTGTACCTTTAAGCATTGACTGCATAAACCGCAAGGCTTTGAATTTTTTTCTATGCAGAGTATAGCTTTTGCAAATTCCAATGCCGCATCTCTTTTTTGAGTGCCTTTTGGGCCTGCAAACAGGTACGCGTGGCTAAACCTTTCAGTTTCCACAACTTTTTTTAGAATGTTTTTATTCATCTCATTGCCGTATATACGTTCAAACATCTGCATCACCGGTTTTCCATTACTAATTTCATAATCTCTGAGTTTATTTCCCCTATAGTTTTAGGCACCCCGTTTTTCAAACAGTCTATTCTAGTCCAATAGTACTTGTCCACCATTTGAACTGCAGCCTCGTATGCATTTCTCAAATGAAGCTCATTCGATTCATGGATATCCTTTTGGGATTCATTCGTTATCTTGTTTTTCCTGTCTTTTATCCTCTCCATGCTAAAGGACGGAGGAATATCCAAAAACATCACCTTGTCCGGAATAGGTATCTTGTAGAGATTGAATTCCAAGTCCCAAAGCCAGTCTAAAAACCTCTGTCTTTCTTTTTGGTCTTTAATCTTGCACCCCTGGTGCATCATATTAGAGGTGGTATACCTGTCGGCTATCACTATACCCCCTTCATTGTAAAAGCTCTCATATTCGGTCTTGTAGGAAGCGTAACGATCTGCTGCAAAAAATGTAGAAGATATGTATGGGCTTACCTCATCCGGATTTTCTCCGAAATCACCTCTAAGATACATCTTAACCAGAGCCGAGCTTTCCTTCTCATATCTAGGATATGATATCCTCACGACCTTTTCTCCCCACTCCTCAAGCCTTTCGTACAGCAGCCTGCTCTGTGTCTCCTTGCCGCTTCCATCAAGACCCTCTATAACTATCAATCTGCCTCTTTTCATAATGTTTGCTCCTCGTCTAGAATATAGATCATCTTATCTTCGATCATCCCGTCAACCGAACCCTCTTTCATGGAATAAAGATAATCTGCCGCAGCATCGCTTACCATCTCTCCCGGACATACCACCGGTACTCCTGGTGGATATGGCACTAGATAGCTTGCCGATACTTTGCCCGCTGCTTTTTTTATGCTGACCATTCTTTTTTTCATCCTGTCAATTTCCCAAGCCTCCATAACCTTGTTTCCTGCTTTGGGAAATAGAGCTCTTTTGCTGTCTTCCAAGCTATCTTTAAATAGCCCTTTCTCACTGATATCCTTTAAAGCTGTAATCAGCCTGTCAACATCCTCAATGACGGTTCCAACTCCCATCATGCACAGTGCTGTTTTTCCGTCATCAAGCTCGATATCGATATTGTAATCCTCCGCAAGGATTTTTCCCACTCCTCCAGGAGCCAGCCATATTTTTGCCTTGTCCACCTGAAGAATCTCACGACTTATTTTATCATGAATAAGGGTGAATTTGGTTCCTTCAAGAGCTTTTTTAACTCTTTCATAGAATCCTTGGATTTTCTCCAGCTTTTTTTCTCCATTTTCATTCATGAACTTTACAGCTTCTTCCACTGAAAGAATTATTGGGTATGACGGACTAGATGTCTGCAACATAGCCATATGCCTTCTGATATTTTCCATATCTACCCTATCGCTTTTTACATGGAGGACAGCTCCTTGGTTTAAAGAGGAAAGTATTTTATGAGTACTGTGTATGGTAATATCAGCCCCAATATCTATGGATGAGGGTGGAAATTCCATGCTGTGTTTAAAATGGGCTCCATGTGCCTCATCGACGATAAGCAAAACATCGTGACTGTCGCATATATGCTTCACAGCATTCAGATCATCACAAGTTCCGTAGTAGGTTGGATACGTCATTACAAGCGCCCTTACTCGTGTTTTTCTCAGTTCAGCCTCTAAATGTTTTAAATCTATGCCGACTGGATATCCGTATATAGGATCCAGCACCGGATCGATGAATAAGGTTTTTAATCTGCCGTAGTATATGGCGCTGAATACGCTTTTATGAGAGTTTCTCGCCACTGCGACACAATCCCCCTCCCTGCAGGAACCCATTATCCCAGCCATTATGAGAGATGTGCTCCCATTGACGCTAATTATGCATTCCTTGCTTGCGTAAGATTTAGAAATCTGCCTTTCAATTTCCCTAATCTCTTTTTGAGGGTTGTTTAGATTGTCCGTGCCTTCCAATTCAGTAGTATCGAAATACTCCCAACCCAGTTTTGTGAAATCCCTGGATTTATGCCCCGGCATATGAAAATTGGCGTTTTTTCTCTTGGATTCAATATTTAAATAAAGTCTGCTTTTCATACTTGACCTCCGAGTTTCATTTTATCATAAGGCCCTCTCATTAATCATTATTTTATGGTATAATTTAAAATTGTCCCTGATAGAATTTTAAAATTTGATTATTGCCATCTAATAAGGGTAATAAAATACTAACAATACGAAAGGAGTTTGGGTAATGGCAGATAAAAACATTGTGATCCTTGACGAAGCGAATTTTGAAGGAGAAGTACTAAATTCAAACATTCCTGTTATGATTGATTTTTGGGCTGAATGGTGCGGTCCATGTCAAACGGTTATGCCCATTGTGGACGAGCTGGCAAACGAATTCGAAGGCGTTGCCAAGATTGCGAAGCTTAACGTGGACGAAAATCGCTCTCTTGCAATGAAGTACAGAGTAATGAGCATCCCCACAATTTTGTTTTTTAAAAACGGTGAAGAAGTTAAAAGAGAAGTAGGAGCCAAGAGCAAGGAAGAATACGTGGAATTGATTGATTCTCTTGTTTAAATGTTTTTAGTGACTTTCTCAGCACATTGAAAAAGAGAGGAAGAGCCTCTCTTTTTATTTGTTGCCTTTTTATTTGTTTTTTGTCACTTCTTTCTCAAGCTTTTCAACAAACTTCTTGCTGGCTTGTATTAGGATTTGAACTTTTTTTCCGTTCTTGTCCCATTCTACCGCATATTTAATCTTGTTTCTGACTCCCACCAAAGTGTAGTCTACCTTTCTGCCTTTTAGATCTTGTTTTTCAAACAAGGGCTTTATCTCGACAATGTCGCCAACAGGCACAGTAATTACCATCCTCGGCTTGAAAAACATGGCTTTATATATTACTAAATTATTATCTGCTACGATCATTTCATACCTCGGGAGCATTTTTCTCAATATAAACATCGTTATTCCCAAGCTTATCGCCACACCTATTGCAGAAACTATCGCCTGAGTAGACTGATCCAGGTTCTCAGTTATTATGCCATATCCTACTTGAAAAATTATTAAAGCCACAAAAATCGCTATCAGCTTTTTGGGGTTCATCACGTCTCTTTTGTTTATTTCTCTTGCCTTTAAAGCCATCTTTAATCCTCCAATGTTCTTTTGTATTTTTTTGTCTGAGTTATATAAAGGTTCTCTCCCGACGAATCTATGATAACCACCGCAGGAAAGTTTTTGACCTTTAGCTTTCTTATAGCCTCAGTTCCAAGCTCATCGTAAGCCACGACTTGCGCAGAGACAACAGATTCTTTTAACAAGGCTCCCGCCCCTCCTACTGCCCCAAAGTAAACTGCTCCATGTTCTTTCATGGCATTTATTACATCTTGGTTTCTCTCACCTTTACCTATCATTCCTTTTAGGCCTTTTTCGATCAGTTTGGGAGCGTAGCTGTCCATTCTCCCGGATGTGGTTGGTCCTATCGAACCAATGACATCCCCGGGTTTGGCAGGACACGGTCCAGCATAATAAATCGTTTGATTTTTGATGTCTATTGGCAAAGGCTTTCCGCTGTCCATTTCCTCCACCATTTTCTTGTGAGCTGCATCTCTTGCCGTATATATTATGCCATTTAACAATACTCGGTCTCCCGCCTTTAGTCCTGATGCCGTTTTATCGTCAAGAGGCAGGTTGATAATAATTTCTTTCATTATGACATTCTCCTTATATCTTGACTTTTATGTGCCTGTTCACATGACAGCAAATATTTACTGCCACAGGCAAGCCTGCTATATGAGTCGGAAACGTCTCTATATTCACGCCCAATACAGATGTCGTCCCTCCTAATCCCATCGGCCCTATACCTAGTCTGTTGAGCCTCTCAAGCAGTTTGTCTTCAAGATCTGCATAATATTGATTAGGATTTGGTTCATCTGCATCCCGAAGCAGAGCCTGCTTTGACAACAGGGCACACTTTTCCATCGTCCCTCCTATCCCTATTCCTAAAAACAAGGGTGGACATGCATTTGGACCTGCAAGAGCCACTGTTTCCGTTATAAACTCCACCACGCCCTCAACTCCTTCCGAGGGCTTGAGCATCTTTAATCTGCTCATGTTTTCACTGCCAAAGCCTTTGGCGGTCAAAGCTATTTCTATTCCCTCTCCCTCCACGATGTCGTAGTGAATGACGGCAGGCGTATTGTCCTGGGTATTTTTCCTCTCAATAGGATCAGAAACCACTGACTTTCGAAAATAACCGTCTTTGTAGGCTTCCTTTACGGCCTGGTTTATTGCCCGGGAAATATTACCCCCTACTACATGTACCGCCTGACCAACCTTCACAAATGCCGTGACCATTCCCGTATCCTGACAGATGGGCACCTTTTTATCTTTTGCTATTTCATTGTTTTTTAGTATGTCCTCAAATATTGATCTACCAACTTCAGATTCTTCCCTTTCTACTCCAGCAATTAATGCCGATGAAACATCCGGCGACAGCACGCAATTGATTTGAAGCAAGGCGTCGTATACTTTGATTTTTATCTCATCAATATGAATTTCTCTCATGATATCTTCCTTTACTTAATAATAACCCATTATATCATTACAACTGTTTTTTCGTCCAATAAAAAAACCCCTGTCACGTCATTTGACTGTAACATAGGGTTCTAATATTTTACTCTACTTCCTGGAAATCTTCTTTTCCAGCTCCACACAATGGGCATACCCAATCGTCTGGAATATCAGCAAAAGCTGTTCCCGGATCCACACCATTGTCCGGATCTCCTTCAGCCGGATCATAAATATAACCGCAGATTACACATTCGTATTTTTGCATTTGCAACTCCTCCTTGTAGTTTAATATATGCAATGGGCTTTTTAACCCTTGCTTTCATTGTCAGATTCTTAAGATGCACTCTTTAATTTCATTTCCATGGTCTTTAACCTTTACATTTAGAAATGCCTCTTGTATTATTCCCTCTTCGTCAATTACAAAGGTGCTTCTGGAAATCCCATAGTATTCTTTGCCAAATTTCTTTTTAAGAGCCCAAACGTCATAGGCTTTAATTGTCTCAAGCTCAGGATCGCTTAATAATATAAATGGCAATTCATATTTATCAATAAATTTCTGATGAGATTTTTCTGAATCCTTGCTTATGCCTACTATTATCGTATCCTTTTGTTGAAACTCTTCATATAAATCTTTAAACTGCAACGCTTCATCCGTACATCCAGGAGTATCGTCCTTGGGATAAAAATACAGCACTACTTTTTTCCCTTTAAAATCTTCTAGGCTATGCTCATTACCCAAATGGTCTCTAAGGGTGAACTGAGGAGCCATATCTCCTTTTTTCAAGCTCACATTAATCATCCTTTCTGATACTATAATATGATACCCAGGTGAACTCCCTTTAATCTATAATTTCATGTTCTATTTATTTTTTTTTATCTTTTGCTATAATATAAGCGGAGACTAAAATTTTTGGAGGTCACATTCATGGATAGAAATAAATCATATTTAGCTGCATCCTTAACTACGGTAATTTGGGGATTTTCATATATAAGCACAAAGATCCTTGTGGATGTAATAAGTCCTGATTTATTGGTTTTTTATAGGTTTTTAATATCGTCGGTATTTCTCATCATTCTTTTGAAGTTACGGGAAAAGAAACTATATTTAAACCTAGCGGATATCCCCAGGTTTATTTTCTGTTCCGGGATAGGGTATACCGCATACTTTTTATTGGAGAGCAACGGCATTATGCTAACAAATGCCTCAATATCTTCAATCATAATAGGGATGATACCCGTACTTTCCCTTCTCACCGATGTAGTCTTCTTTAAAAACAGACTGACAGCTGTCAAAATGGCAAGCGTCACCATGTCTTTTGCAGGCGTCATTCTTGTGATAGGAAGCCCTGGCTCCGGTGTTGTTGATCCTCTGGGGGTAGTATTTATTTTCGGAGCAGCTGTGTGCTGGATAGCCTTTAACTACCTAAACGGCCCTTTATATAGGAGCTATTCACCTCTTGCCATAACTACCTGGCAAACCATTATAGCTTTTATTAGCTTGTTTTTCATAGTCATGTTCAAAGAAGAAAGTTTCACATTAAATGCCAGCTTGGCGGAATTTTCTCATATTTTGTTTCTAGGTATTGCGGCATCTGCAGGTGGTTTTCTTTTCTATATATATGCACTGAAGCATCTTGGAGTGCTGTCTACCACTTTGTTTGTGAACTTCATCCCTGTTACCACTATGCTCACAGGAAGAATATTTCTTGGAGAAGTTTTAAGTGGAATGCAGTGGGCAGGTGGATTTGTAATAGTCTTATCTCTTTACATCGGATCGATTTCTTCTGCTAAAGAGTCAGTTAAAGCTTTGGCCGAAAATAATAAAACCGGATAATCCATCGATTACCCGGAAATAATTTATAAAATCTTCTTTAAAAATGCCTTAGTCCTATCTTCTTTTGGGTCTGCAAATATCTGGCTTGGTTCTCCCTGCTCTACTATTCTTCCTTCATCCATAAATATGACCCTAGTGCCCACTTCCTTGGCAAATCCCATTTCATGAGTTACCACGATCATGGTCATTCCGTCCTTAGCAAGCTTTTTCATGACCTCGAGCACTTCTCCCACAAGCTCAGGATCCAGTGCGGAGGTCGGTTCATCAAAGAGCATTATTTTCGGTTGCATGGCAAGAGCTCTGGCAATCGCCACCCTTTGCTGTTGTCCTCCTGATAGCCTTGAAGGGTACTCGTCTTTTTTGTCTTCAAGTCCCACAAGCTTCAATAAATCATAAGCGATAGCCTTTATATCTTCTTCTTTGAATTTTTTTACGATTTTAGGTGCTATCGTTATGTTCTCATAAACCGTTAGATGTGGAAACAGATTGAACCTCTGAAAGACCATCCCCAGTTCAGTGCATAGTTCCTGGACTTTTTCCGCCGGAATATCCTGAAGGTCTTTGCCCATCTCCCTCTGATCTGCAAGCTCCCCATCTATGTAAATCTTGCCGCTTGTAATCCTCTCAAGCTGATTCAAGCAACGAAGCATGGTGCTTTTGCCGGAACCGCTGGGGCCAATGACGCAAACCACTTCTCCCGGATTAACCTCAAGATTTATATCTTTAAGCACTTCTAAATCTCCAAATGACTTATATACATTTTCTAGCTTAATCATAAATTGAATACCTCTTTTCGATCCTCTCGAAACCCAGCTGTACGATAGAAGTTAAAAACAGATACACTACAGCTGCGTATATGTAATAATACCATCTTCCTGTCGCATTTGACATCTGGTTGACTGTACGCAAAAGATCAAACAGACCAATCGAGGCGACAAGTGAAGTATCCTTCAGCAACATTATAAGCTCATTCCCAACTGGTGGTATGAGCCTTCTATAAGCTTGAGGTATGATTATTTTAAACATTGCCTGGTAGTAGCTCATCCCCAATGCCTTTGAAGCTTCCATCTGACCTTTATCTATAGATTGTATGCCCGCCCGAAATATTTCAGCTAAGTAAGCCGCTGAGTTCAATGAATAGGCTACAGCTGCTGCAACTAATAAAGGCAGCCTGACAGGTGCTCCAAATACATCTAAGGTAAACAAGGGTATTGCATATACTATTATGAAAAGCTGCATCAAAAGAGGCGTGCCTCTGAATACCCAAACGTAAAACCATGTTATTGAATTTAGGAATCTGCTTTTAGATATCCTCCCCAATGCAAGGACAACCCCCAACATAATTCCTGCGATAATGGCGACGACAGTCAACTGTATCGTTACGATTGTCCCTTGAAACATCGCCATTACCTGAGGCGTAGTCAACAATTTAATCTTCCTTTCATTACATGAGCGAAATAAGCTTGCATAGCTCAATCCTATACAAGCTTACCCTTCAATTTAATTATTCTATTACATTCAGCTCTGTGTCAATATTTGAGGTATAGTCTTCTTTTAACCATTCTATCGATATTTGAGCCAGTGTTCCTTCTTCTCTCAATTCACTTAACGCCTGGTCTATTTTTTCCTTAAGCTCCACGTCGTCTTTTCTTATGCAAACGCCGATAGGCTCGTTTGTAAGCTGGGCAGTTGAAATCTCAAAGCTTGCCGGATCATTTCCTACATATTCGATTGCAACGGGATAGTCTACTACTATGTAATCCACATAACCTGCCTTCATAGCTGAAAAGGTCTGGATTATCTCATCGTATTTAATTAGCTCAATATCAAGCTCTTCCATGTATTTCTGAACCGCATTGTCTGCTGTAGTTCCAAGTTGTACGCCAACCGTTTTTCCGTCAAGATCTTCCGGGGATTGTACCGAAACGTCTCCAGGCTTTACGACTATTACTTGACCGTTAGCTAAATATGGCTCTGAAAACAAAAACGTCTCTAATCTGCTTGGAGTTATGCTTACTGAAGAAATGATAACATCATAGTTCTGAGTCTCAAGACCTTGGAATATGCCGTCCCATGCCGTTGATACGAATTCGACTTCCATATCTAGTTTCTCGCCAATTGCCCTTGCAAGGGCAATATCAAAGCCCACTAGTTCGTTGTTTTCGTCTCTGTACTCCATAGGCGGATAAGAATCATCTACGCCGATTCTCAGAACGTCTCCTCCAGCTGAATCTGAAGAACATCCTGCAAACATCAATATCGCCGACAATAAAAGCACAGCCATAATCAAAGAAATTTTTTTCATTTTTATTACCTCCCCAAAATTTATATTTTACTGTCTTTCCCTTTTCTATCAACAGTTTTATTAGTTTTTTATTATATCATAACCTTCAGAATAAATATACATTTTTTGATGTGTAAAATACATGTCGTTTTTATTCTTTTCAGCAAGATATTTTCACTTGAACATTTGTTCACTAGTATTACTTTTGATGAATTTATGATATAATCTAATTGAAAGTTTAAAGTTTATTAAGGAGGCGTAACAGATGAAAATTATGATGGTAGGCGGCATAAACGACAAAAAAGCAGAAAAATTGATCGGTGCAATCAAAAAAAATATCGGCAGCGATACCGAAGTTGTAAACGTGAATATTTTTACACAAAAACCTCTGGAAGAGGAAGAAAAAATAAACCCGGATGTAATAGTAATGCTGAACAAACAGAGCTTTTCGTTCAAGGCACCTGTCGTAGATGGTCTTGGACTTATCTATCCTCAAATGGGTGAAAAAAAGGTTTACGAGGAACTTAAAAAACACCTGTAACAAATAAAAAACCGAGGCGGATGCCCTGGTTTTTTTATTTGTTATCAGAAAGTATGCTCTTCGCCGTTTCTTCATCAGTTATCAAGGTATTTATGTATCCACCTTTAAGTCCGGCCCTTAATGCCCTTTTCTTTTCCTCCGGTCATGCACACAACCTCAGGAATTTTCTTAAACGTTTCAGGCTCAATGCCCATTACCGATTTGTTCAAGTCGCAATCTAAAATATTTCCATTTTCATCAAAATACCTTAAGCTTATATTTCCAACGCCGCCGAGCTCAAGTATCTCCTCGTAGTCTGATTCGTCTATCAACGTAGTTTTTAGAGACGAAGAGTATTTGCTTACTTCACCGATGCTCAAAAATACCACATCACAGCTTTCAATCTGCTTAAAAACTTCTTTTATTGATTCTTCCTTTAGATACTCTTCCTTTATGAGCGGGTTTTTAACGAAGGTAGGAGCAAATAAAAAGTAAGTCTTTGCATTTAATTTATCTCCTATCATCCTGGTTATTTCATCAGATTTGCGCGGTCCATCCTCGGAGCTCATTCCACCGACAAGCTGAGTAACAGATATGTCTTGGAATCTATTTGAATTCGATGGCAGGTTTGCAGAAAGATGGTATAGCGTCTTTCCCCAGGAGACACCTATCTTCAATCCGTCTCTTAGTATATCTACAAGGTAATTAACCCCTTCCATCGCCAAAGCCTCATATAGATTTTCACTCTCAAGAGCTTTTACTACTATAGCTCTGTCAAGATTGAATTTTTCTTCAAGTCCGCTTTCCAGCTCAGCGAAGCTTTCATTGTATCCTTCAATATTTATTTTTACGATTCCTTCTTCTCTTACTTTTTTTAGCAGTCTGTTGACCCTTTGTCTAGACATCTTCATTTTATTTGCAATCTCATTTTGTGTATAATCCAGCCTGTAATAGTAGTGCGCAATTTTTATCAGCAGATTTCTCATGTCTTCCATATTAATTCCCCTTTAAGCAAGCCCTTTTATATACATTATAGCTCAATTTCTATATTTATGAAGTGTATTTTTATATAAATACATATAAAAACCCCATAAGATTTATGGGGCGATATACTTATTCGGGCAACTTTTCATTGATATATATCAAAACCTTGTTGAAATATTTATCTCTTGTCTTAACGACCTCAAATGCATCCTGTGCTTTTTCAAGGGGAAATCTATGGGTAATCATATGGTCTGCCTTCACTTTTCCGCTATTAAGATAATCTATGCCAACCTGCCATTCGTCAATGGGAAGTTCCTTGTAATCATAGCACCAGGATCCCTTTACAGTAAGTTCTTTTCTTAGTATTCCTTCAAATACCTTGTCCCCTATGGTCACATCTCTGTGAGGTGTTCCCATGAACACGACTCGTCCTTGCTTTGCAGCCACCAGGATGCTGTTTTCAACGGCTTGAACGGCTCCAGCAGATTCTATGACCACATCTGCCATTAATCCGCTTGTAGCTTCTTCTACGACTTTGAAAATGTCATCTTTGGTAACGTTGACGCAGATATCGGCACCGGATTCTTTTGCGCAATCCAACTTTTCTTCCATGAGATCTGCAGCTATGACAGTTCCCGCACCATACACTTTTGCAAGCTGTACCATGAAATTACCGATAGGTCCAGCACCCATGATGCATACTGTATTTCCAGGCTGTATGTCCGCTTTAGACAAAGTATGTATGCCAATGACCAATGGATCGATGGTAGCCGCCAAATCAAATGGCATTTCCTGCGGTAGCTTTATCACATTTTTTGCAGCCACATTTACATATTCTTGATATCCTCCGTCGGATCTTGAACCGAGGTAGTCATATTCTACGCACATATTTTGATGTCCGGATCTACAATATCTGCAAACCCCACATGTAACCATAGGATTGATGACTACGTGGTCTCCTACATTCACATTAGTGACGCTTGATCCTACCTTCTCAATTATCCCACAAAATTCATGACCCAGTACAGTTGGAAATTTCCATGTACCGGTATGCCACATTCTTTCAATATCTGTCCCACATATGCCTCCTACCATAGGCTTTACGAGAACCTCTTCTTTTTGGATACTAGGAATATCCCTTTCTTCGATTTCAATTAAGCCTATTTCCTTTAAGACAGCTGATTTCATTTTCCCCATAGCCATTCTCCTCACATCAATTTGATTCTTTGTGCATTTGAACATAATAAAGTTCATATGCACACTATTATTATATATCATCTATTAGAAATGTCAATGGCGTATTTACCTACCTGATTGTTCTTCCACCGTCTACCAGAATCTTTTGACCTGTAATGTAGCCTGACATATCTGAAACAAGAAAAAGTACCGCTTTTGCTATGTCTTCAGGCTTCGCAAGACGTCTAAGTGGTATCCCGGATTCAACCTCTTTCTTTCTTTCAGGTGTAAAAAAATCTTTTAGCATCTCCGTTTCAGTGGGACCGGGAGCTACTATATTTACATTTATTCCATAAGGACCAAATTCTTGGGCTAAAGAATTCATCAAGAGCTCAACTCCGCTTTTAGAAGCGGAATATGCGGCAGTTCCTCCTCTTGGTTGTTCAACGGCTGAGCTTGAAATTCCTATAATCTTTCCAGATCCCCTTTTCATCATTTCTCGCACAGCTTCCATAGAGCAGTAAAATGTCCCTTTTAAATTTATATCTATCACTCTTGCGAAATCCTCATTTGTTATATCTAGTGCTGAAGGGGGCGCAAGTCCTATACCTGCATTGTTGATAAGTATGTCGATCTTTCCAAATTTTTCGACTGCAAGGTCCACTAGTGCCTTCGCTTCTTCTGGCACGGATACGTCACAGCAGCAAAGAACTGCTTTTGATCCTAATGCTTCTATATCTTTTTTCAAATCTTTTGCAGCATCTTCACTTGAGCAGTAGTTTATGACTATATCCGCTCCATTTTTCGCAAGCTCAATAGCTATTGCTTTCCCTATTCCTTTTGACGCTCCGGTTACGACTGCTGATTTGCCTTTTAACATATTCATCCTCCCATTTCTTTGAAATCATTTATGCACTATTATATTTTTTTAATTTGATATTAATAATTATACGCTTATAACCCACCATACAATAAAGGCCCCAATGAATTTCATTGGGGCTAAATGTGCAAAGAGTTAAATTATTATTACTTCACAAATTGTAGTGCTATGAAGAATGGTATCCAAGTATAAATTTGTGCTCCAATTGCCAAGCAAGTTACTTGAGAACCTTCCATCAAAAGCGTTGGGTCAACAACACCAAGAAGTTCTGTCATCATAGGCGCCGCATAGGAAGCCAAGTACAGGATTATGACACTGTTGATTGTACCCAATATAATTCCTCTAAACAAGTTTCCTCTGTTTGGAAGAACTGAGCAGATGTTGAAGAATGTAAGTACTGACAAGTCAGCAAGAGGAAGTACAGTAACACCTGGTAATACAAAAGCAAGTACCAAGGTGATTGGAATCATGATAAGGGCGATTGATACTACGAATGGATGTCCGATAGCAACCGCTGCGTCAAGACCAATGTAAACTTCTCTTCCTGGGAATCTTTTTTCCATAAACTGATGCGCGCCTTCTGAAATAACCATAAGTCCTTCCATCAAAAGAGCGATCATTCTTGGAAGAAGCACAAGTACTCCGGCAACTCCCATTGCAGTGTTAAGGATTACTCTGACTTCCATTCTGGCAGCTGCTGCCAAAACGGCACCGATGATAAGTCCCAACAACATTGGCTCTCCTAGAAGACCAAGTTTTTCCTGCATTTTTTCAGATGTCCAGCTAATCTTGTTGATGCCTGGAATTCTGTCCATTAACCAATCTAATGGATAAGCTATTAATGCAAATGCTACACCTTGTGTATGTGGAAGAGATATGCCTTCAAGGCCAAGTACTTCCGCACAGTCAGGTTGAATATAGTCGGCGATTTTAAATACAACAGCCATGTTGATTGCAGCTGAAGCCGCAGCCAAGATATAGCTTAGAGTTGATCTTTCGCCCATAAGTACGATTGCGCTACCAATGAATAGAGCATGCCAGTAGTTCCAAATGTCGATATCCATTGTTTTTGTCCATCCAAGAGCCAACATGATGATGTTGGTTGCAAGAATTGTTATAAATATGATTGGAACAACGTCGGTACCCCATGCTACTGCGGCACCTGCCGGCCAACCGATGTCAATAGCGTTGTTTCTAAGTCCGTATACGGTAACAAGCTCATTGATAACCGGTGTGATGGTGTTTACCATCAGGCCTATAACCAAGTTAAGTCCGATAAATGCAATACCAAAAGTGATTGCTGCCCTAAATACATCTGAAAATCTTTGACCTAAAGCGACACCTAAAATCATAAGTATGATAGGCATCATTACAGAGGCGCCCGCGCCAATGATCCACGTAAAAAATCCTAATACTAAATCCATTGAGTTATTCCCCCTCAATAATAAATTTATATTTCTCACTACACTTTTCGACTGACCTGCTAAAATCAGTCTTTTAACACTTCAACCAATTCATCGATTGTTTTTTGAAGGTTCACTCCAGTTAAGAATGATCTTCCGTTAACTACAGGAACGCCTGGATCCCCTGGAATCTGGCATGTACCAACAACAACATCCGGCTTCAAGGTTTTAGCTTTGGAAACTGCTTCACTAGCTTTGCATTGTACAGTCATACAATCGATTCCCTGCTCTTTGCACATTTTTTCGATTTTCTTTGCTACTACTGTAGATGTTGCGATAGCTGTTCCACAAGCAACCAAAATTTTCTTTTTAGCCATGAGTATTCACCTCCTCAATGAATGATTTTAGGTAAGACTAGTGAGTAATACACCATTTTACCTAATTTGCGCCCTTCTCTTTGTATCGATTACATTTGTTACATGAGTTATTGTCTCATATTACATATGTAATTTCAACTATTTTTTGATCTGTCCTTTGTATACATTGATTACTGAGCATATTCTCGTTTTTATCCCTGAAAACGTTTATCTCAAGGCAAAAACCAGGGCTACAAAAGCTAAAACCAATGCCATTATGTTTAATAAATACATCTTTTCCAATTTTTCTTCCAGTTTTTTAATCTTGAACAATAGATATTTTTCATTAAATGTGCCTGGTGATCCTGAAAATTTTTCATCTGTATTTTCATCTACAGATTTCAATGGATTCCCTATATCAAGAGCATTCTTCCCTAAAGGTGCAAATTTGGCTTTTTTTATGCTTTTTTTATAATTTTCAAATATCTGTTTTCTTTTTTCTGAGTCATTCATAATTTCTCCGATTTAATTGTCCGGCAGAACTGACTGCCGGACAACATATTGGTTTAAATTTTATTTTTCTAAATCAAATAGTACTTTGAATCCAGTTACGTTAGCAGCTTTCTCAAAAGCTTCCTCGTAGTCTTTAATAGCCATTACGTCTGATACCAAGGCTTTTACGTCTATCTTTCCTTCTGCGATCATGTTAGTTGCTTTAATCCAAGCAGTAGGCTTTTGGCTTAAAGATCCAACTATATTAAGCTCCTTGTGAAGAATCTTGGACCAATCTACCTCTCCATTGCCATGGTGGACTCCCATTTGACATATCGTTCCTCGCTTAGCCACGATATCTAGAGCTGCTCTCACAGCAGGATATGCGCCGGATGCTTCTACTACAAAGTCAGCCCCGTATCCTCCAGTAAGATCAAGAACGATTTGCTCCAAGTTTTCTTCTTGAAGATTTACAGTCTTTTCTACACCGAGTTTCTTGGCTATTTCCATCCTTGGGACATCCTGAGTAAGACCTGCAAGTATTACTTTAGATCCACAGGCTTGAGCAGCAAGGGATGCAAGGACGCCTATCGGACCAGGTCCCAAAACAACTGTAGTAGAATCTAATGTCACCGGCGTCTGCTCAGCCACTGCATGAATCCCACAGGCCAATACTTCAACCATAGCGCCTTCATCGTAGGTCATTTCATCGGGCATCTTTATAAGGCTTGTTTCAGGAACTACTATGTAATCTGCAAAGCCTCCGTTTTCCTTTGATCCGATCCCTCTTCTGTTTATGCAAAGATTTGTAGCTTCAATTTTACAGAACCTGCACTCTCCACAAACTTCATAAGTGGTCATTACGATTACTCTATCACCAGGTTTCACATTTTTACAGCCTTCCCCAAGCTTGTCAACGTCACCTGATGCCTCATGTCCCAAAATTACCGGCAACTGAAGCCTGTCGCTGCCGTGCTTCCAGTATCCGATGTCAGTAGCGCATATACCTGCTCTTTTGACCTTAACCCTTACAAATCCCTTTTGCGGTTCCGGAACTGGAAATTCTCTTATCTCCAATTTTTGTTCTTCATTCAAACAAAGACCTTTCATTGTTTCTGCCATTTTGTTAGCCCTCCTATATTTTAAATATTATTTAAAGCTATCTTTCATTTCCTGAACCAATGCTTTGTAGTCTGCATCATCACCTTTGAAAATTGATGATGTTCCTGCAACCAAAACGTTTGCTCCGCTCTTGACGCAATCGGGTATAGTCCCTGAATTTATGTTGCCATCAACAGAAATCAACAGCTCAGGATTGAATTGGTCCGCCATTTCCTTAATAGCAGCAATTTTTTCAAGCTGCGAATATATGAATTTTTGACCTGCAAACCCAGGATTTACAGTCATAACAGTGACCATTTCGATATCCTTGATTATGTATTTTAGCTCCTTGTGATGAGTAGCAGGATTAATGACAACTCCTGGTTTCATGCCATTTTCCCTTATGCTTTGAATGTCTCTATGAATATGCTTTACGGCTTCTAGATGTACGCTCAAATAATCTGCCCCGGCTTTTGCCATGGTAGGGTAATATTGCGAAGGTTCCCATACTGCCATATGAACATCAAATGGTATCTCTGTCGCTTTTTTCATGTCTTCCAAGAGATATATCCCCATCGCTATATTGGGAACGTAAGAGCCGTCCATCATGTCAAAATGTATCATGTCAACATTGGCCTCTTCAAGTCTTTTCAGCTCTTCTCCGTATTTCAGAGAATTGCCGCACATTATCGATGCTGAAATTTTAACCATTTTTTACCTCCGGCATATTTATTTAACCAAGTACTTAGACTCCATATCGTGGAGCTGTGCGATTCTTGGTATAAACCTTCCACCAGTGAATGGGGTCTCTATCCATTTTTTAGTAATTTCCATTATTATTCTCTCGCTTATTACCCTTGCTCCCATGCAAAGAACATTTAAATCCACATCAGATTTTGAATACTGTGCTGTGAACAAGTCATTTACGACTGAAGCTCTTATTCCCGGTATCTTATTTGCAGCTACAGACATGCCTACTCCAGTCCCGCACATAAGTATGCCGCCGTCTACTTCTTTGTTGGCAACTTTAAGAGCTACGCTTTCAGCTATTGGTACATATTCAACAGGATTTTCACCAGAATCAGGACCCACGTCCACGACCTCGATATCCCATGACTTTAATATTTCTATTAGGTTAATCTTTGCTTGAAAAGCTGCATGATCTGATCCTATGGCAATTTTTTTCATATCATTTTACCCCCTCAGGAAAAAACATTATCTTGCCGAACAGAGTATCTCTTTTGAATACTTTCTTAAATACTTCTTCAACTTCAGATAGGTCATATCTATGGGTTATAAGCGGGGTCAAGTCGATTTTGCCTTCCTTCATGAAATGCACGGTCGCATCCCACGCTTTTCCAGGGTAAGGGCCTGTAATTGAATTCCATGAGCCTACTACGAGTAGTTCGTTTCTCATGATGCTTTCAAAATTAAACCTGTCTATCGTAACATCTGCATAAGGAATGCCAAGATATACGACCTTTCCACCTTTTGCTGCGAGTCCTAAAACTTGAGCACAGGTGAAAGGCGTTCCTGCCGCTTCCATGACGATGTCAGTACCTCTTCCATCGGTGTGTCTTCTTACTGCTTCGTAGGCGTTTTCTTCTTTACCGTTAATTACGATATCCGCACCCATATCACGGGCCCAGTCTAGCTTTTCAGGCATTACATCTATGGCGATTATCTGTTTTGCTCCAAATACCTTTGCCCACTGTATGCACATAAGCCCTATTGGGCCACAACCCATAACTGTTACGGTATCTCCAACCTGCATATCACCTTGGTAAAAAGCATGTACTACCACAGCGCTTGGCTCAATCATTGCAGCTTGCTCGTAAGTTATTTCGTCAGGAATGTGGATGCAATTTTCAGCCGGCACGACTATATAGTCCGCAAATGATCCGTCAGCTACAGCACCTATTACCTCAAGACTGTTACATTTTGAATAGTCTGCAGACTTGCAGTACTCGCATTTCATGCATGGAAGTCCAGGACTTACAGAAACTCTGTCACCTTTTTTAAATCCAGTTACTTCGCTTCCCACTTCTTCGATTTGTCCTGAGAATTCATGGCCAAAAGTCAATCCTACTTCCTTTTTGGGACCGAATTTACCGTATCTCGACAAATCCGAACCGCAAATTCCGGTAGCTTTTACTTTTATTAGTATATCTTCTGAATTTTTTATTTCTGGTACAGGCACCTCTTCGAGTCTCAAATCTTGAATTGCATATAATTTAGCAGCCTTCATTTTTAACCCTCCGTTATTTTACACAATTTCTTAAATCAGAAATATTCTTTGCAATATCTCCTTTAAAAGTAAAGGAGCCTGCAACAAGGACGTTTGCACCTGCTTCAACTACTTTAGGCGCTGTCTCCAAGTTAATTCCACCATCTACCTGTATGTCTATATCGTAACCTTTTACCATTTCTGCAATATCTTTTATTTTTCCAATGCTGTTTGGTATAAAGCTCTGTCCACCGTATCCTGGATTGACTGTCATCAAAAG
Source organism: Alkalibacter saccharofermentans DSM 14828 (assembly GCF_900128885.1). Classification (NCBI taxonomy): domain Bacteria; kingdom Bacillati; phylum Bacillota; class Clostridia; order Eubacteriales; family Eubacteriaceae; genus Alkalibacter; species Alkalibacter saccharofermentans. The sequence goes on along the minus strand of NZ_FQTU01000002.1, from coordinate 54,505 downwards.
TATCATGTCTGTCTCATCAAGAACGTACTTAAGGGTATCTACGGGAGTAGCCGGAGTAAGAACCACACCTGCTTTGATTCCGAAAGATTTTATAAGCTTTAAGCTTCTATGAAGATGTGTTGTAGCTTCTTGATGAACCATGATTATATCTGCTCCTGCATCGGCAAATCTCGGTATAAGCCTGTCAGGTTCTTGAACCATTAGGTGAACATCAAAGGGAAGCTTCGTCTTGCTTCTTAGCATCTTTATTTGGTCAGGTCCAAATGCAATGTTTGGAACGAAGTTTCCATCCATTACATCAATATGAAGCATTTCAACATTACACTCTTCAACTGCTTTTATTTGACTTTCCAAGTTGCCAAGATCTGCGCCGAAAAGTGATGGGGCTATTTTTACACTCATTTAACAAACCTCCGTTATTTTTTTAGTTCGTCTTTCAAAGCCTGTCCCCACGCTCCTCCTTGATGAAGAAAGTAGGTTTTTTCTCTAGTAGTGCCTTTTAGTTCCATAGCCACCAAAGCAAGGGCATCGCCCATGGCCAACGTAGCAGTTGTGCTGGATGAAGCATTTATCCCAAGATAACATGCTTCCCTGTCGACCTTGATGTCGATTGCTGTTTCGCTTTGTTTTGCCAGAGTAGAGTTCAAGTTGCCAGTAAGAGCTATTATCTTGCAGCCAAGCTGTTTACAGGACGGAACTACAAGCTTTGTCAAAACGCCGGTTTCTCCGCTGTTTGATATAGCTATTATCAAATCTTCCTCACGTACAACCCCTAAGTCTCCATTCTCACACTCATAAGCATTGAGAAAAAAAGAAGGAATATCACAGCAACTCATTGTAGCGGCAATTTTCCGGCCTATAAGACCAGATTTGCCCGTACCCGTGAGTATGATCTTCCCCTTGCATTCAAGAATCATACTCACAGCCTTTACAAATGAATCGTCAACATTCCCCTTAATCTTTTGCAGAGCTTCGATTTCAATGCTAATGATGTTTTTCCCCTTTTCAATAATGTCTTTAGCATTATTGTACATCATTAGCGATCACTCCATTGTTTGTTAGAATTTCTGTTGCTTTATCTTGATTAATGCTATATCTTTCTTCCAATATTTCCAATGACGGTCTCTCTATCCAGTAGTCTCTTTTAGATTTTACATAGATGTATGAAGGAAATCTGGAAATTTCATCTTTCCAATCATTGTATATCAACCTTACAACCTTTTCATTTGTCAACTTTGAATTCCCAGCTGCAAATTCTCCGTATTTTTCCATAACAAATGATTCAAATCTCTCTGGTATGAATTTTTGACCTCCATACCTTCCTACAAAAATAATTGCAGCATAAACAAAAATTATTAATCCTAATGTAGAATAATTTCTAGCTACAAAATTTACTGCAAATTGAAGATATTGTCCAAAAGTCAATTCTTGCCACATTCCATAAAAAAAACCGCTGGTTTCCAAAATAGTTAACCTCCGTTTTTACTCTTCTATCTCCATATTTTCAAGCTCTTCCATTACTAGGTCATAAATCGCGCCGGTGTCCTTCTCAGTTGCTAGTTTTTCTAAAATATCCGGTTTTTGAACCATTCCTATTACCGCCTGAAGCATCGCTAGTTGAGAATGAGGTTCTTTGAGCGCAAGCATAAACATGATTTTTACATCTACTTCCTCATCCATGCCTCCCATAACCTTAAACGGAACTGGATCTTCCAGTATTCCGATGCAAATGGTTTGCTCGACTACATGCTCCACATCTGTATGGGGCACCGCTACGCCAAAACCTTCTGTGGGAAGACCTGTTGCAAATACCTTCTCTCTTTCTTGAATAGCGCTGATAAAGCTCTCCTTAACTAGTCCCTTTTCGAAAAGATGTTTTGCAGCTGTTTCAATAGCCTCTAAATCACTTGCGGCTTTGATTCCTGTCAAAATCAATTCATTCGAAAAAGTTAAACCTAAATCTGCCATAACCTTTCTCCTTTCCATTGCTGTGAAACTATTTTCCATAAATCATTCTATCACTAATACTGTTTAAAATCAATCTTAAAGATGAAGTATATGAACATGTGTATAGGTCTTGAAATTTTGTAATTTAAAATAATGAAATAGCTGAAACCCTTGTATTCTGTATGTTTACATACAGAATACAAGATACCTATATCTCGCATCTCAATACCATTTAATGTAACTAAAGTGCTTATTTATATGTTTGTGGCTTTAAACTCTATTGTCCTATGATGACCCTTGAGAAAAGGATTCTCTCCAATCAAAAAAATCACACTAAGTGTGATTTTTTTGATTGATTCTAAATTTCAATTTCTTCAATTTCTTCTTCGCTTATAACTTCAGCAATCGTCACGATTTTTTCAGATTTATCTAGCTTCATCAGCCTTACCCCTTGAGTACTCCTACCCATAATGGATATTCCTCCTACTTCAAGTCTTATTACGATTCCCTGGTTATTTATCATCATTACTTCCTCATCTTTTCTGCACACCTTGATTCCAACCAGATCGCCTGTCTTAGAGGTTATCTTGTAAGTCTGAATTCCTTTTCCGCCTCGATTTTGTATTCTATATTCATCAGCTTTGGTTACTTTTCCGTACCCATTTTCAGACACGGTAAGGACGAACATTTCATCGTTTATCAGGTCCATTCCTATTACTTCATCATCATCTCTTAAGAATATTCCTCTTACTCCAATAGCTGTTCTTCCTACTGCCCTCACATCATTTTCAGAAAATCTTATGGCATAGCCTTTTTTGGTACCCATTATCATTTCTTTCGATCCATCGGTCAGTTCAACAGCAATAAGCTCATCGTCCTCATTAAGATTTATGGCCAATAACCCAGACTTTCTTGAACTGTCGTATTCTTTTAAGTCTGTCTTCTTTATTATTCCCTTGCGGGTTGCCATGGTTAGGTACCAATTTTCACTAAATTCCCTAATAGGTATTACCGTAGTTACCTTTTCATCATCTTCTAGCTGGAGTATATTTACTATGGCTGTTCCCCTAGCTGTTCTAGAGGCATCCGGTATCTCATAAGCCTTAAGTCTATATACCTTGCCTCTGTTTGTAAAGAACAGAATGTAGTGGTGAGTAGTAGTAGTGAATAAATGTTCAACAAAATCGTTGTCCCTTGTTGATAGAGCTGTTATCCCTTTTCCGCCTCTTTTCTGAGCAGTGTAAGTGTCTGCTGAAATTCTCTTGACGTAACCTACATGTGTCATGGTTATAACAAGGTCTTCTTCTTCTATGAGGTCTTCCATGCTTATATCGTCATAATCCACCTCGAAAGCCGTTCTTCTATCATCTCCGAATTTTTCTTTTATTTCCAACATCTCTTCTTTTATTACATTAAGGATCAATTCTTCACTTGATAAGATTCTCTTGAACTCTGCGATCTTTATCATTAGCTCATCGTATTCTGTCTCTATCTTTTCCCTTTCCAGTCCTGTAAGCCTCTGGAGACGCATGTCCAAAATCGCTTGAGCCTGCTTTTCAGATAGGGCAAACTCCTCGATTAAAGAAATCTTTGCTTCTTCACCATTTTTTGAGCCTCTAATTATCTGAATTACTCTATCTATATTGTCTAGAGCAATTATAAGACCCTCTAGAATATGAGCCCTATCTTCCGCTTTTTTAAGGTCAAATTGGGTTCTTCTAATTATTATCTCTTTTTGATGTTCAACATATTTGGTCAAAATTTCTTTTAAATTCATTATTTTAGGCTGATTTTTATCCAATGCAAGCAATATGACTCCGAATGTCTCTTGCAATTGGGTATGTTTATACAGTTGATTTAAAATTATTTCAGAATTTACATCTCTTTTTAAATCTATGGCAACTCTAATGCCGTTTCTGTCGGACTCATCTCTTATATCAGAAATTCCTTCGACTTTTTTATCTTTTACAAGGTCAGCAATTTTTTCAACAAGCTTGGACTTGTTCACCATGTATGGTATTTCTGTAATAACTATTCTTTGCTTTGAGCTGGATATTTCTTCAGTATGTACCTTGGCTCTAACTTTTATTCTTCCTCTACCAGTCTCATAGGCAGATCTTATCCCTTCTTTTCCGAGTATTATTCCGCCTGTTGGAAAATCAGGGCCCTTAAGAAGCTTCATAAGCTCTTCAATATGACACTCTGGATTGTCTATTTGATGCACTGTTGCATCTATGACTTCATTAAGGTTATGGGGTGGAATGTTCGTAGCCATCCCTACAGCGATCCCTGAAGATCCGTTAACCAAAAGATTGGGATACCTAGAAGGCATAACTACCGGTTCCTTTTGGGTTTCGTCAAAGTTTAAAGTAAAATCTACGGTATCTTTATTTATATCCCTCAAAAGCTCAGTTGATATTTTGCTCATCTTCGCTTCGGTATATCTCATTGCCGCAGCGCTGTCTCCATCTATGGATCCAAAGTTTCCGTGCCCGAAAACCAAGGGATATCTCGTTGAAAATTCCTGTGCCATTCTAACCATTGCATCATATACAGCAGTATCTCCGTGTGGGTGATACTTACCCAGTACGTCACCGACGATTCTGGCACTTTTTCTAAATGGTTTCTCAGGAGTCATTCCAAGTTCATTCATTGCAAATAAAATCCTTCTGTGAACAGGCTTCAATCCATCTCTGACATCTGGAAGGGCCCTTCCTACGATGACGCTCATAGCATAGTCGATATAGGATTTTTTCATTTCATCTTCAATATTTATCGGTAAAACTTTGTTGTATTCATCACTCAACTATATACCCTCCTATATGTCAAGGTTCTTAACCTTTTTCGCATTTCGTTCGATAAATTCTTTTCTGGGTTGAACCTTGTCTCCCATCAAAATAGTAAATATTTCATCTGCTTGAATGGCATCATCAACTGAAACCTGTAAAAGCGTTCGTGTTTCAGGATCCATGGTTGTTTCCCAAAGCTGCTCGGGATTCATCTCACCAAGGCCTTTGTATCTTTGCAAACCGATATTGTTCTCTCTTCCCATTTCGTCCATTAACTTATTCATTTCCTTATCAGAATAAGCATACTCAATCCGTTTTCCCTTTTGTAGCTTGTAAAGAGGTGGCTGGGCGATATAAATAAAACCTTCGTCTATCAATCCCCTCATGTAACGGTAGAAAAACGTAAGGAGCAATGTTCTTATATGTGCTCCATCAACGTCAGCATCGGTCATTATTATAATTTTATGGTATCTCGCAGAAGATCTGTCAAAATCATCTCCTATACCGCTGCCAAATGCTGTTATCATCGATCTAATGGTCTCGGTATTCAATATTCTGTCAAGTCTAGCTTTTTCTACATTAAGTATCTTACCTCTAAGAGGCAGGATAGCTTGAGTTTTAGGATCTCTTCCCTGTTTAGCGGAACCTCCCGCTGAATCTCCCTCAACTATGTATATTTCCGACAATGCAGGATCTTTCTCTCTACAGTCAGCCAGCTTTCCCGGCAGCGCAGTATTGTCTAAAACGCTTTTTCTTCTAGTAAGCTCCCTCGCTTTGCGAGCAGCTTGCCTTGCTCTTGCCGCTGTCAGTGCTTTTTCTATTACTATTTTTGAGACACTGGGGTTTTCTTCAAGGAATGCATAGAAGTTGTCGTTGACTATGCTCTCCACTATTCCCTTAACCTCAGTGTTTCCAAGTTTTGTCTTTGTTTGGCCTTCAAACTGTGGATCAGTTATCTTAACGCTTATAATTGCAGTGAGGCCTTCTCTCACATCTTCACCTGAAAGATTTTTGTCACTCGCCTTTAAATAATTGTATTTTTTAGCGTATGCATTTATCGTTCTTGTCAATGCGGACTTGAATCCATTAAGATGCGTTCCGCCTTCAGTAGTATTTATATTATTTGCAAAAGCGTAAATATTCTCATTGTAATTATCAGTGTACTGCATTGCTATATCTACGATTATCTCGTCTTTAATTTTTTCAAATCCTATAACATTATCATGAAGAGGATCCTTGTTTTTATTTAAATAAGCAACAAAAGATACTATTCCTCCATCATAGCAGTACTTTTCAGTTCTTTTTTCTTCTCTTTCGTCTTTTAGGACTATAGATATCCCCTTATTAAGAAAGGCTAGCTCACGCAATCTGTGTTCCAAAATATCAAAATCATACTCAAGTTCTTCAAATATCTCATGGTCAGGTTTAAAAGTTATAGTGGTTCCTGACCTGTTAGTATCTCCCACAATTTTCAGATCGGACAGAGGCTTTCCTCTTTGATAGCTCTGCTCATAAACATGGCCGTTTTGCTTAACTTCAACTTTAAGGCTTTCTGAAAGTGCATTCACTACCGATACGCCGACTCCATGCAGACCACCTGAAACCTTATATCCTCCTCCACCAAATTTCCCCCCGGCATGAAGCATGGTAAGAGCCACTTCAACTGCGGATTTTTTAAGCTTGGGATGGATTCCTGTGGGTATTCCTCTTCCGTTATCAATTACTGTTATGGAGTTGTCCTTGTTTATCGTAACCTTTATGTTATCGCAATGTCCCTGCAAAGCTTCATCTATGCTATTGTCGACTATTTCGTATACGAGATGGTGAAGCCCTCTGCTGCCGGTGCTTCCGATGTACATTCCCGGTCTTTTTCTAACCGCTTCCAGACCCTCTAAAACCTGGATCTGTTCTGCGCCGTATTTATTGCTTTGTGACATTCCACTGTCCTCCAGTCTTTAATTTTTCTCAAATATTAGAACCTATATCAAATTTCCGCCCTTAATATTATATATTTTTTTCGTTTCGGATTGAAGTTCATTCATAAAATTTATTTCAGTTGATGTTATAACGATTTGGTGGCGACTGAAGCTTTCGAGAAGCTTTTTTTGCCTTTTGATGTCAAGCTCGCTCATAACATCATCTAGGAGCACTATTGCATCTTCTTCTGTCTCTTCTTTGATAATCTGAGTTTGGGAAAGTTTCAAGGAAAGGGCGCATGTTCTTTTTTGGCCTTGAGAGCCAAATGTTTTTGCGTCCAAATCATTGATATTAATTTTGATATCATCGAGATGAGGTCCTATGGAAGTGTAACCTTTTTTTAAATCGTTGTCAAAGTTTTCTTCTAGTTTATCTTTGAATATAACCGACAGTCTCTCTATATCTGAGTTGTTTTTTATAAGATTTGAAAAGTAATAAAGTTTTAACTCTTCCAATTTATCTGAGAGGTTAAAATGTATCTCCTTGGCTATCCTATTTAGCTTTTGTAAAAACACGATTCTATTTATAATTAGTTTTTTTCCGTATTCAACAAGCTGTTCATCCCAAATATATAAAGTGCTCTTAAGTGAAGGGTCTCTTTGCATATTTTTTAAAAGTTCATTTCTCTGTTTAAGTATTTTATTGTAATCTTTTAGTATGCTTCCGTGAACAGGTTTTATGTTTAAAAGCTCATTATCTATAAACCTTCTTCTCTTATCAGGACCGTCGTTGACGATATTAAGATCTTCCGGTGTAAAATCAACTATTAAAAATCTTGAGGGAAGATCATTTTTAGACTTTAATTTTTTATTGTTCACATTAACAATGGTCTTTTCGGATGATTCTGAATTATCTATGATTATCCTGACGGAATCATTTAAATTTTTTCTTTCAAAAAAACCTTCTACAATCCCTTTTTCACACTCCATAGAAACTAGGTCCCTATTAGGGTTTCGAAATGACTTCCCTCGGCTTAAAAAGTATATTGCTTCTAAAAGGTTTGTTTTGCCCTGTCCATTATCTCCAACTATTATATTCATTTTTTTATCAAGGATAATATCCAATGAAGAATAATTTCTGAAATTTAAAAGCTTGAGTCTTTCAAGATGCATTTTTATTCCTCATCTTTAATTACTTTGAATTTTTCTTCGTAATCAGCAATTTCGATTGTGTCATCAGGGTATATTTTTTTTCCTCTTTGGATGCATATTTCCCCATTAACTGAAACAATGCCATCCAATATCATCATCTTAGCGTAAGAACCACTTTCTGCGATTCCTGCAAATTTTAAAAATTGGTCTAATTTTATAAATTCCGTCTTTATACCAACGCTTGTTGCATTCATGTTACACCTTCCTCTGTTATAATATTTAAATATATTTAATGTTCGATGTATCTAACCGGCAATATAAGATATGTGAAGTAATCTCCATCAACGGGCTTTATAACACAAGGGCTAACAGAAGTCGTAAATTCAAGGTTTATCTCTTCTTCGCTTACCGCTTTCAGCGCATCGATAAAATAATTGCAGTTAAAGGCTATCTTCAAAGGATCCCCAGTCATATCAACATCTATGCTCTCATGAAGATTTCCCAAATCGGAATTTGATAATATCTCCAGCACGCTGTCTGAAAAATTCATTTTAATTAAATTATTTTTTCCATCTCTCACCATAAGAGCCGCTCTTTCGCAACTTGACAGTAGCTCCTGAGTATTTACCTTAATCTTTGTAGTGCTGTTAGAAGGTATTATTTGTTTATAATTGATATATTCTCCTTGCAGAAGATTTGAAACCATGCTAGTTTCTCCTATGGTGAAAAGAACTTGGTTTTTGGTAGCAGACAGGTAAACATCTTCTTCTTTCATGGATAAAAGTCTGTATATTTCCATCATAGTTCTTTCAGGTATAACTTCTTTTATTTCTATGTCTGGTTCTGTCTTTGCCTTTCTTAAAGCAAGCCTGTAACCGTCCAGAGCTACTATTTTAAATTCTCCATCTGAAATTTCCAACAGCTCTCCAGTCAATATAGGTATATTGTCGCTTTTGGCTACTGAAAAAATTGTTTCTTTAATTAGGCTTCTAAAAAGTTCCTTTGGGATAAGTGCATTTTTTTCACCTACGACTTCAGGCATCTTTGGAAAATCTTCTCCTGCTTCCCCTTGTATGTTAAATTCAGAGTTTTTACAAGAAATCAAAGTTTTATTATTTTCCTTAAGCTCTATTTTGACTTCATCATCAGGTAATTTTCTAGAAAGCTCTGAGATAAGTTTTGCCGATAATACAACTTTTCCTTCTCTATAGACATTTCCTGAGAGCTTTGTCCTGATTCCAATTTCCATATCTGTACCCATTAAGTATATGTCGTTGTCGATAGCCTCAAATAAAATGCCCTCGAGTATTGGAAGCGTAGTTTTAGTAGAAACGGCTTTTTGTACTGTATTTACTGCATTTACAAGTGAAATCTTGGTAGTTGTGAACTGCATGAAATCATCCCCTTTTTATATATATCTATAAATTAAGATAGTAATAGTAGTAGTAGGTGCTGTGGATTTGTGGATAATGGAGCTTATATGGTGCAGGTTATGAATAGTTGAGGTTGATAAAGTGTTGATAAAGCTGGTTGTAAGTCACCTCAAACAGACAACTTATCCACAGGGCTTAATATTTAGATTCAGTTATTGCCTTTTATATCTTTCATTATTCGATTGATAAGATTTTTAAAATCGAAATTCTCACTCATCTCATTTGCAATCTTATCGATTGCGTGAATAACCGTTGAATGGTCCCTTCCACCAAATTCTTCTCCGATTTTAGGAAGAGAAAGACCTGTCATCTCCCTGGAAAGATACATGGCAACCTGTCTAGGATATGCAATTGATTTTGTTCTTTTTTTAAGATTAAAGTCTTCAACTTCGATATTGAAGTATTTGGCTGTGACTTCCTTAATAAGATCCACTGTTATAATTTCAGGAGTTCTGGCGGATAGTATGTCCTTTAAAGCTTCAGCTGCAAGCTCAACGCTTATATTCTGGCTTGTAAGCCTCGAAAAAGCATTAACTCTTATTAGAGCGCCTTCAAGTTCTCTGATATTTGAATGAATTTTATTTGCGATGAAAACCAGTACGTCATTTCCGATATTTATTTTTTCGGTATTTGCCTTTTTCTTTAATATTGCTATCCTGGTTTCTAAATCCGGAGCTTGGATGTCTGTTATTAGGCCCCATTCAAACCTAGATCTGAGCCTTTCCTCAAGAGTAGGAATCTCTTTGGGAGGGCGGTCGCTTGATATTACTATTTGCTTGTTAGCTTCATGTAGAGCGTTAAAGGTATGGAAAAATTCCTCCTGTGTACCTTCTTTTCCTGCTATGAACTGGATGTCATCTATTAGCAAAACATCAACATTTCTATACTTGTTTCTGAATGAAACGTTGTTCTTGTTTTGAATAGAATCTATAAAGTCATTTGTGAATTTTTCACAAGATACGTAAACTACCTTTTTATTGGACCACTGTTCAAGAGCGTAGTGACCAATGGCATGCATTAAGTGGGTTTTGCCTAGCCCCACGCCTCCATATATAAAAAGTGGATTATATCTTTGGGCCGGAGCCTCTGCCACTGCTACGGAAGCAGCGTGGGCAAAGCGATTGCTTTCACCTATAACGAAGGTATCAAAAGTATACTTGGGATTAAGGTTGCTGCTGTCGATGAAATTATAGTTGTTGTTCATATTGTTTGACTGGCCTCCATTATAAGAGGAAGTCCCTGTGTTTTGTCCACTGGCTGAGGGAATAACAAATTCTACAGCTACATTCTTTCCTGTAACATGTTTAAGGGAGTTTCCTATAAGAACTGCGTATCTGGCCTCAAGGATTCCTTTTGTAAAATCATTTTCCACACCTAAAACAATGGTATTTTCATTGTATGAAAGAGGTTCTATTCTTTTTAACCAGGTTTCGAAGCTTACCTGAGTCAATTCCTCCTCGATTATTTCCAAAGTTTTGTTCCACAAATGTTGCAGATTGTTATCCATTAATACTCCTCCTGTAGAAAACGATAATTGTTGATAGTTTGTAGACAATCCATCTAAACGAATATCAACATCTGAGTTGTAAACAGATGTTGATAAGTAGTTATGAACAAGATTTTATGTTATTAATTAATGTTTCCGATGTTTTTACAAACAAAATAGTATGACATATCCACAAATTATCAATATATTGTGGATATGTCGATAAAACTATAATAAGTTATCAACACCTGTTTATATAATAGCAGAAAGGCCCAGGATTTATCAACAGTTATCTATGAAGTGGGTAAAAAATAATATATCAGCCTGTTAATAAACTCTTATTATTCTTGACATGCCTTGTTTTTGCATATATAATTTTATGGTAAATCCATTATGGGCAAAGTGATATATTTTATATAATAATTAGGTGCAGGGAGGTGTAAGTAATGAAAATGACTTATCAGCCTAAAGTAAGACAAAGATCAAAAGTGCATGGTTTTAGACAAAGAATGAAGAGTGCTTCCGGAAGAAAAGTTCTTAGCAATAGAAGAAGAAAAGGAAGAAAGCGTTTATCAGCTTAAGGCCGCGTAAGTGTGGCCTTTTTCTAAATACGTCCAGAAAGCCGGTATTAGCATGAAAATCAATTCTTTTACAAATCAGCGATTCAGAATCATATACTCAAAAGGAAGGTCTATGGCTAACAGGCTTTTGGTAATGTATTATTTGGAAAACGGTAAGGACGAAACAAGATTAGGGATAACAGTAAGCAAAAAAGTTGGAAACAGTGTAACGAGAAATAGAGTAAAGCGTCTTATAAAAGAATCTTACAGGAATAGTTCTTTTAATAGTGTCAAAGGATATGATATAATTTTTATTGCGAGAAAAGGTTGTGAAGACAGGGATTATAAAGAAATAAGCTCTGCAGTGAACCATTTATTGAAGAAATATAATCGAATCCTTGAAAATGAGCAGATGATATGAAAAAATTAATGTTACTGATGATTAAGTTTTATCAAAAGGCTATATCGCCTCTGTTGCCAAAGACATGTAGGTTTCATCCCACATGTTCTGATTACTGTATTCAGGCGATAGAAAAATATGGGCCATTAAAAGGCTTTGTCATTTGTGCAAAAAGAGTAGGGAAATGTCATCCTTTTCATCCGGGAGGATTTGATCCTTTGAAATGAGAGAAAAGGTTTGTGGTGATAGAAAAATATTAGTTAAATCCCGGGAGGAAAATAAATGTCTTTTTTATATGGATTGTTCGGTAGCGTACTACATTTAATCTATACTTTTGTACAAGATTATGGTATATCAATAGTCGTATTTGCAGTTTTTGCGAAGCTGTTGATGCTTCCAATTACTCTAAAGCAAAATAAATCTATGCAGCAAATGAACAAGCTGCAGCCGGAAATACAAGCTCTTCAGAAAAAACATGGAAACAACAAAGCAAAGCTTAATGAAGAAATGATGAAGATTTATCAAAAGCACAATTACAACCCTATGGGGGGTTGTTTGCCGATGCTTATTCAATTTCCTATAATAATAGGTCTTTTTGGTGTAATGAGAGAGCCTGTGCCTTATGTTTTCAGTGCGGAGGTTTTTGCTACGATAGACAAGTCTTTTTTATGGCTAGCAGACTTGAGCGCTTACGATCCATTAAGAGTAATACCAATAGTAGCGGCTGCAACTACTTATTTAAGCATGTCAAATCTGGCTCAGCCTCAAGCTGGAGGAAACAATCAGGCTCAAGCGATGACTCAGTCAATGAAGATAATATCTCCTCTTATGATAGGTTTCGTATCATGGGGACTTCCATCAGGACTGGGACTTTACTGGATTATAAATAATTTACTGACATACGTACAACAGCTTATAATGCAAAAGGGTAAAGCTCCAAAAGAGGGGGAGAAGTAAATGAAAACGGTGGTTGCCAAAGGCAAGTCAATAGAAGAAGCAATAAATAATGCGCTAACAGAACTAAACGCCACCAGAGAGCAGGTAGAAACAAAGGTACTTGAGCTGCCTTCAAATGGAATAATGGGAATTTTTGGAGTTAAAAGTGCCAAGGTCGAAGTTACCATGAAAGATGATTTCATTGAAAAAGCCAAGTTGTTTTTGGAGCAAATTTTTGAAAAATTCGGGATTGAGGCAACATGCAGAATTGAACTTAATCAACGAAACTTAAACATCACCCTTGAGGGCGAAGATATGGGTATTTTAATAGGAAGAAGGGGCCAAACACTGGATTCTATTCAGTACCTTACTAGCTTAGTTGTAAATAAAAGCTCCGATGAGTATATAAGAGTAGTAATAGATACTGAAAACTACAGAGAAAAAAGAGAAGATACTTTAAAAGATTTAGCTTTTAAATTAGCAAAAAAAGTTGAAAAAAACAACTCAAAAGTAGTTTTAGAGCCTATGAATCCATATGAAAGAAGAATCATACATTCAACTCTTCAGAATCATGAAGTAGTTTATACGTATAGTGAAGGTGAGGAACCTTTTAGAAAAGTAGTTATCGATTTAAAGAAGACCAGCTAAAAGGCTGGTCTTTAATATTAGGAGTGAAAAGATGAATTATTTGGAAGATACCGTGGCCGCAATATCCACGCCGGTAGGCTTTTCAGGCATTGGAATGGTTAGAATGACCGGGGATAAATCTGTGGAAGTAATTAAGAAAATATTTGTGACAAAGTCAACAACTGATTTTGACGATTATAAAAACAGGAGCATAATTTACGGTCATATTGTAGACGAAAAAGGACAGATAGTAGACGAAGTTTTAGTATCAAAAATGCTCGGACCAAATACTTATACCAGGGAAGATGTAATAGAGATAAGCTGCCATGGAGGAATAATCCCTGTAAGAAAGATTTTAGAACTGACTTTGGCAAACGGAGCTAGAATGGCAGAACCTGGAGAGTTTACCAAAAGGGCTTTTTTAAATGGTAGGATAGATCTTACACAAGCCGAAGCGGTAATAGACGTAATAAACTCCAAGACCGATAGAAGCCTTCAAATGTCGGTTAAGCAGCTGGAAGGAAGACTATCTAAGAAGGTTAAAGAAATTAGAAATGATTTAATTGAGATACTGGCACATATTGAAGCCAGCATAGACTATCCTGAATATGATATCGAAGAGATGTCATTTCAGTTGATAAGCCAAAAATCAAATGATATCAAATTTAAGATAGACAAGTTGATACAAACCTCAAAGAACGGAAGAATAATAAGAGAAGGTATAAAGACAGCCATAATTGGAAAGCCAAATGTAGGCAAATCGTCACTTTTAAACGCTCTTCTAGGTGAGGAAAGAGCGATAGTAACTGAATTTGAAGGAACAACAAGAGATACAATAGAGGAATACATAAATATTAAGGGGATACCTTTAAAGATAATCGATACTGCAGGAATAAGAGAAACTGAAAATTTAATTGAAAAGCTGGGCATAAATAAAACAAAAGAGATATTATCTGAAAGTGACTTCGTGCTTCTTTTACTGGATGGTGAAAGGGGAATTGATGAAGAGGATATGGCTCTGTTACAATTGGTTAAGGATAAAAAAGGTTTGGTGGCTATAAACAAAATAGACAGGAAATTAAAAGTAAACAAAGAAGATGTAAGAGATAAATCACATATGGAAGTTGTTGAAATTTCAATTCTCAAAGAGTTGGGAATTGAGGAACTGAAAAACAAGATTTATGATGAGGTAAGCAATGCCGGCATGGATTCGGATGCATATGAAATGGTATCGAACATTAGGCATATAAACTTGCTTCAGGATTCTTCTCAGTCTTTAAATGACTGTCTTGAGGGACTCGATTCAGGCCTGCCTATAGAGATGATATCTGTAGATGTAAAGAATGCATGGGACAAGCTGGGGAAGATGATAGGCGAAACAGTTACAGAAGACATAGTAGATGAAATTTTCAGTAAATTTTGCATAGGAAAGTAGGTATAGAGTTGAGTTATAAAGCAGGAATCTACGATATAATAGTAATTGGGGGAGGACATGCTGGATGTGAAAGCGCCCTAGCGGCGGCCAGGTTGGGACATAAGACATTGCTTATTACAATGAATCTCGACTCTATAGCATTGATGCCTTGCAATCCATCCATAGGTGGTACAGGTAAGGGTCATTTGGTTAGAGAGCTTGATGCATTGGGTGGCCAGATGGGCAAGAATATTGACAAGACGATGATACAGTGCAAGATGCTCAACACTGCGAAAGGACCAGCGGTGCACTCTTTGAGAGCACAGGCAGATAAATTGAAATACCAGCAGGAGATGAAAAAAACTCTGGAGCAACAAGATAACCTATATATAAAGCAGCATGAAGCAGTTGGTTTGGGTGTCGATAATGGTATAGTAAAAAACGTAGTAACTAAAACAGGGGCTGTCTTCGAGGCAAGATGCATAATAATGGCTACGGGAACTTATTTGAAATCTAGAATTATAATTGGAGATGTAAGCTATGATGGAGGACCAAATGGCCTCTTCGGGGCAAATGATCTCTCAGGCAGTTTGATGAATAATGGAATTAAGCTTTTGAGGTTTAAGACAGGAACACCTGCAAGAGTTGATAGAAAAAGCGTCGATTTTCATAAGATGACAATTCAAGAAGGCGATGATAGAATTCTCCCTTTTTCTTTTGAAACAGACAGCATAGAAATCAATCAGGTACCCTGTTACTTGACTTATACGAATGAAAAAACTCATGAGGTCATCAGAGATAATCTTCATCTATCCCCTCTTTATAGTGGAAACATAACCGGTGTAGGACCAAGATACTGTCCTTCCATAGAAGACAAAGTAGTAAGGTTTTCGGATAAGCCAAAGCATCAGATTTTCATTGAACCGGAAGGAAGGGATACAGAGGAGCTATATGTTCAAGGTATGTCTTCAAGCCTGCCAGAAGATGTTCAACTTAAAATGTTGCGCACGGTAGAAGGAATGGAAAATGTAGAAATAATGAGATCAGCATATGCCATAGAGTATGACAATATAGATCCATTACAGCTGTGGCCATCTCTTGAGCATAAGGAAATTGAGGGATTGTTTTTCGCAGGACAGGTAAATGGAACAAGCGGGTATGAAGAAGCTGCCGCTCAAGGTTTAATAGCAGGGATAAACGCTTCATTGAAAATTAGAGATAAAGAGCCTCTAATTTTGGACAGATCACAAGCATACATTGGAGTATTGATTGACGACATAGTGACGAAGGGAACTTTAGAGCCATATAGGATGATGACATCCAGAGCAGAGTACAGGTTGATACTCAGGCAGGATAATGCAGATCTACGCTTGACGGAATTAGGAAGAGAAGTAGGGCTCATTGATGACATGCGATTTGCAAGATATAGGAATAAGAAAAAAATGATATCTGAAGAAATTGAAAGGCTTAAAAATATAACATTGAAGCCTTCGAGTGAATTAGAGGCGTTTTTAAAGGGGAAAAACAGTTCTTTTTCAAATCAGGGCATTTCCCTTTATGAATTGATAAAAAGGCCCGAAATAAGCTATTTAGAGCTTAGTAATCTAGATTCAAACAGACCTGAAATACCAGAAAATGTATATGAGCAGGTGGAAATACAGATAAAATACGAAGGCTACATAAAAAAACAGTTAAACCAAGTTGAGCAATTTAAAAAGCTGGAGAAGAAAAAAATACCTGAAAACATAAAATATGAAAGCATAAGTGGTTTGCGTTTGGAAGCTAGGCAAAAGCTTGGAAAAATTAGACCGGTGTCAATAGGTCATGCATCGAGAATTTCAGGAGTATCTCCTGCAGACATTTCAGTTTTGTTGGTGTATATGGAAAACTACAATAGAAAGGAAACTGCAAAAAATAATGGAATCTAGACAGTTGCTCTATACAGGGCTAAAGGAAAAGGGCTTTAATCTAACAGATGAACAAATCTATTCACTGATGGAATACATGAATCTTGTTTTGGAAGAAAACAAAAAATTTAATCTCACAGCAATAGAAGAAGAAAACGAGTTTATTAATAAGCACTTCATAGATTCTATATTGATGTATGATAACAGTCAGGAAGAGATGTTAGTGGCAGATATGGGAACCGGGGGTGGTTTTCCCGGGATTCCATTGAAAATAGTTCATCCAAATTGGAAAATGACTTTTATAGACTCAACAGAAAAGAAGCTGAAATTTATTGAAGCGGCTTGCAAAAAACTAGGTATAGAGAACGTCGAATTTGTTCATAGCAGGGCAGAAGATGTAGGTAGAGCTGATGAACACAGAGAAAAATACGACTTAGTTTTTTCAAGAGCGGTTGCATCTATGAATGTTCTCAGTGAATATTGTTTGCCGCTTACAAGGCTGGGTGGAAAATTTATAGCCTCAAAAGGTCCTAAATATCAGGAAGAGTTGGAAGATGCAAAAAAAGCTATAGAAGTATTAGGAGGCAAGGTAGATAACATCACTGAAATTATGATGCCTTATGAAGATATCGTAAGATACCTGGTCATATGTAAAAAAATCAAAAAGACACCTTTAAAGTATCCTAGAAGGCAGGGTGTTCCCAGCAAAAAACCATTATAAACTGGAGGAATTCGATGAGTGACGGTATGAAGATTCAGTATGTTGACATAGATTGCATTAGACCTAATCCATATCAACCGAGGACACGCTTTTCAAACGCTTCTTTAGAAGAGCTTGCGATATCAATAAAGAGTTACGGAGTATTGCAACCTATATCTGTGAGGAAATTCAGTGAAAAAAACTATGAATTAATTGCGGGAGAGAGACGCCTTCGAGCGTCAAAACTGGCAGGCCTAAAAGAAATTCCGGTTATTGTAAGCGATATCGTAGACGTAGATTCTGCTACGATAGCATTAATCGAGAACATCCAAAGAGAGGACCTCGACTTCATAGAAGAAGCGGAAAGCTACCAGCAACTTATAAGTTTACATGGGATGACTCAGGAACAGATTGCAAAAAAAGTGGGGAAAAATCAGTCTACTATAGCCAATAAACTGCGATTATTAAGGTTGAATCCATCTGTGAGAGAGATCATATTCAATAATGAACTTTCTGAACGACATGCAAGAGCGCTTTTGAAAATCCCAGATGAAGAGCTTCAGCTGATGGCTTTGAAGAAAATCATCTCATCTGATTTAAACGTAAAGAAAACCGAGGAACTTATTGAAAAAATAAGAGACGAGATATTAATTAACAATTTTGATGAACCTATCACACATGAAAAGAAAGCTAGAGTAAAGAGCTTTATAAATATGAGGATATATACCAATACCATTAAGAAAGCTTATGAAGATATTTTGAAGACTGGAATAGATGCTTCATACGTAGAAAACGATCAGGACGAATACTTAGAGGTTAAAATTAAAATAAAGAAAAACAGATAATAAGGCTCTCACTGAAACAGGTTTTAGAAACAACCTGTAATCAGTGAGAGTTTTTTTAAATGTTTCACGTGAAACATTTAAAACTTCATTGATATTATAGAGATAAGTGTTAAAATAGTAATATGAATTAGTGGAGGATAATAATGACTAAGATAATATCGGTTTTCAATCAAAAAGGCGGAGTGGGCAAGACAACCACCAACATCAACCTAAGTACTTATATGGCGCAACTTGGGAAGAAAGTCCTGGTGGTGGATGCGGACCCCCAAGGCAATACCACCAGTGGTTTCGGCATAGATAAAGAATCTTTGGAGTTTAGCCTTTATGACGGGATGGTAAACGGGTCTGATTTAAATGAAGTTTGCATAAAAACAAGGTTTAAAAACCTTGATTTAGTGCCTTCTAAACCTGAATTAGCCGGTGCAGAAATAGAAATGACAGCTATGAAAAACAGAGAGCTTTTAATGAGCGTTTTTTTGAAAAATGCTGATGGAATATACGATTATGTAATGATTGATTGTCCTCCTTCTTTAGGTCTTATTTCGTTAAATGCGCTTGCAGCTTCTAATTCCGTATTAGTTCCAATACAATGTGAATATTATGCTTTGGAAGGTGTAAGCCAGCTTATGAACACCATAAACCTCGTCAAAAGGGGTCTTAACAACAAACTATCGATTGAAGGAATTATAATGACTATGTTTGACGGAAGAACAAACCTTTCACTCCAGGTAGTTGATGAGGTAAGCGGTTATTTCGGAGATAAGGTTTATAAGACTGTTATCCCTCGAAATGTACGACTTGCTGAGGCGCCAAGCCATGGATTGGCTATACTTGAGTATGATGAAAAATCCAAAGGAGCACAGGCGTACTTCGAATTTGCAAAAGAGTTCATAAAGAGGAAGGGGGATAGGATATGAAAAGCAAGAAAGGTTTGGGAAAAGGCCTGCAAGCGTTGATTCCGGAAGAGAGCGAACAAGGAAGGCAAGGCCTTGAAAGTATGGATATAGACAGGATATGCCCTAACAAGAACCAACCCAGAACAAAGTTTGACCAGGAAAAGCTTGAAGAACTTTCAAACTCCATTAGGGAACACGGGGTTATACAGCCTATTATAGTAACTGCTTATAATGACGGCTACAAGATAGTTGCGGGAGAAAGAAGATGGAGAGCAGCAAAAATGGCTGGGATCAAAGAGGTTCCGGTAGTAATTAGAGAACTTACAGATAAAGGCGTTATGGAGCTGGCTCTTATTGAGAATCTTCAAAGAGAAGACTTAAATGAAATTGAAGCAGCTCTTGCATATAAAGATTTAATGAATAAATTTGATCTAACGCAACAGGATATATCCTTGAGAATAGGGAAAAGCAGAACTTCGATAGCCAATACCTTGAGACTTTTAAACCTGCCAAAGGAAATTCGAGATTTGATAGTAGATGATATAATCACTCCAGGTCATGGCAGATGCATCCTTTCAGTTGAAGGAATATACAGGGAGAGACTTTTGGAGAAGATATTAAAAGAAAAGCTGAGCGTAAGAGAAGCTGAAAAATTTGTTCAAAAGTTAAAAAACGAAAAAAATAACGAAAATACAGAAAAGACCTTAGATACCAAGACGCAGATGTTCTTAAGAGATCTGCAGGAAAAACTGCAAAACAATTTAGGCACAAAAGTCAAAATAAGCGGCAAGAACGATAAAGGGAAAATAGAAATAGAGTACTACAGCAACGATGACTTGGAGCGTCTGACGGAAAGACTTTCCAACTGATGTTTCACGTGAAACAATAGGAGGATAATGAATGAAGGAAAAAACAAGCATTTTTTTAAAGTGGGGAGTTATAGGCAACGGAATGCATGTAACAGTAGCGGCCCTTAACACGTTTATAGAGAAAGAAAATCTGCCGATGATGATGGCAATGACTTTTCTGGCAATGGGAGTATGGTTTGCTGCAGGGTTCATGCTTGGGAAAAGCAGGATTAAAAACAGAGAGACTGATTTTTTAATATTTGGAATAATATGCATTTTGCCTGCACTTATATATGTAATAGGGGCACAGGGTATGCAGTCAATGTCTGAAAGTCTTACGACGGTACAGAATTACAATTTATTTTACTTTGTGGGTGCGCCGATTTTGTTTTGGAACTCCCCTTTTTATCCAATCATGAATTTGTTTCCTGATAGCAACATATATATTCAAATAAATATTAACCTTATATTTGTTGTCTTTGTGGTTTTCATGGGAGCTTATCTTGGAAAAGCATACAAAATAAGTAGAATTAAAAAGAAAAGAAATAAAATAAAATATGCAGATATGTGAATTGACGAGGGGGGTTAGGGATGTCTTGGATAGACATTTTGATTATAGGAGTTTTTGTATTATATGTTATTGCGGATTTTAAAAGAGGACTCGTTAATGCGTTGGCTTCCATACTTTCTTTTGTGATTTCGTTGATAATAGCATCCAGTTTATATAAAAGCGTATATGAGCTAGTCACCGAGAATACAGATATTTACAGTAATTTATATAATTTTATCGCAGAGAACTTTAGAGTAGGGAATTCTTCAGAAGCAAAGGGATTAGAACAGCTGGATTTGAACAAGCTGCCTGTGGGAGCCAGAGATTTCATACAAAATGCTGCTGCTGAAAGCGGAAATATGAACATAGCTTTTGATTTTGCAGCAACCCTTGCAGATATGATATTGTATCTCTTGTGCTTTATAGGCGTGTTTCTTATTGTAAGGCTTATAATTTTTGTAATAGCGGGATTCTTCGATTTTATAGCAAAGCTTCCGGTTTTAAACATCATGAATAAAACAGGCGGAGCGTTTATGGGGATTATCGAAGGCGCAATAGTAAATATCATAATCATCAACTCCATATATTCATTGGCGATACTGTTCAATCATAGCAATATTATAAACGCCCTTAACAATTCTTATATTGCCCAGTACTTTTATATAGGATATTTGTTTTTTTGATTGAGATGAATAGGGAGGAGTTTTGTAAATGGACATCAACCTAGGAGATGTCGTGGAGACAAAAAAAAATCATCCTTGCGGAAGCAATAAGTGGACGGTGGTCAGGATAGGGATGGACATTAAAATAAAATGTTCGGGTTGTGGCAGGATCGTGATGCTCGACAGGGAGAAATTTCAAAAACGAGTGAAAAAAATAATCGGCAATATCAAATAATTTTTGAAATATAGTTGTACTAAAATGTGGTTGTGTTATAATAGAAACACTGCGTGCATCCTTGCTCTCTTTTAGAGAGCCATAAGTCCAAAGGGAGGTGAAAAAATGAACAGTTATGAAACAGTGATTATTTACAATCCTGAACTTTCTACTGAGCAAATTTCAGAAAATATCGAAAAAATCAAAGGTATGATTTCGGCAAAAGGTGAAGTTGAAACAGTTGAAGAGTGGGGAAAAAGAAAACTAGCGTACAAAATCAAGAACAAGTTCACTGAAGGTTACTATGTTTTAATCAACTTTAAAGGTAACAATGAGCTTTTAGCTGATTTAGATCACGGATTTAAAATATCTGAAAACTTTGTACGTCACATGATAATAAAAAAAGATGCTTAATCGGAGTGATAAACAATGAACAAGATCGTACTCATAGGTCGTCTGACAAGAGACATTGAATTGAGATACACCCAAAAGGGCACAGCAGTAGCTACCTTCAGCCTCGCTGTCAACAGAAGGTTTAAACAAGAAGGTCAGCCGGATGCAGATTTCATAAACTGTGTCGCATGGGGAAACCAAGGTGAAAATGCAGCCAAGTATGTTGGTAAAGGTAGCCAGGTCGGTGTATACGGAAGAATTCAAACCCGTAACTATGAAGCAAACGACGGTAGCAAAAGGTACGTAACTGAAGTTGTTTGCGAAGAGATTGAATTCTTAAGTTCAGGATCAGGGCAGGGAAGACAAGGCGGAAGCTATTCTCCAGCCAGACAGGATCAAAATAGACAAGACCAGGATTATGGAGTTCCAATGGATGATTTCCAGCCGTTGGAAGACGAAGATGACGATCTTCCATTTTAAGTAAGGAGGGAAAAACATGGCTAAACCTTTCAGAAGAAGCAGAAAAAAAGTTTGCAACTTTTGCGAAAGCAAATCTGGAGCTATAGATTACAAGGATCTTAAGACATTGAGCAAATACGTGTCAGAAAGAGGAAAGATCCTTCCAAGAAGGGTAACCGGAAATTGTGCTAAACACCAAAGAGAATTAACGGTTGCTATCAAAAGGGCAAGAAGCATCGCTTTGTTGCCGTATACAGCTGAATAAAGAACTGTAGGATCCCTTAACGGGGATCTTTTTATTTGCCAACCATACGAAAACTGATCAAATGAAATAGTGATTTGGAAATGTTGGATCAGATAAGCCGTTTTTATGCCTATCATCCGTGTACATGAATAGTGTATGTGGTATAATATTTATGCCATGTCATTAAGGGAGGGATTAATCTGGACAACAAAAAGTTTACAAACTTTTTTATTCCCAATACAAATATATACTTATGGATAATAGCTATTTTGGTAGCAGTAATATATGCTTTCAACCTAGCAATAGCAATAACGGGAACCTTGATATTGATTTATCTAATATATTACAAAATTAAAGCCGCCACCAAAAGCGAAGAGCGTTGGAAAGAGCTGGTGGAGAATCTGGCATTGGATATCGATACAGCTACCCAGAACATTCTGTTGGAGTTGCCTTTTCCCCTTGTGATTCTCAAAGAAGATGATACTGTATTGTGGTACAACAGTGATTTTAGAAATATCTTGGGTGATAGAAGAAATTTATTGAATAAGAGCCTTAAACAGGTCTTTGAAGACTTAGACATTGAAAAATTCTATCAGCGTGAAGATAAGTTCATCACCTATTACTATGAAGGCAATCACTACAGGGTATATACTAATAGCGTAAAGAATATTAATAGTGAAAAAATCAGGATGCTATACTGGATTGATTATACGGAATACGAGGAACTAATGGATAGATACCTGCTGGAAAGGCCCGTGATAGCCTTTATACAGGTAGATAATTACGATGAAGTGCTTAAAAGCAGCAAAGACAGCTACAAGCCTTTGATTACTGCAATCATAGACAGGAAGATCAATGCTTGGGCCAAAGATATGAATGCATACGTAAATAAATACGATCCGGATCAATACCTCATGATGTTTGAATATGAGTACTTATCAGTTATGGAAGAAAAAAGATTTAATATCTTGGATATAATGAGAGAAACACAATCGGGAAACAAGATTCCAATAACCCTCAGCATAGGTGTGGGGATATCGGATCAGAAGCTTTCTTTTCCTCAATTACAGGAGCTTTCAAAGTCTGCGTTGGACATAGCTCTTGCTAGAGGAGGAGACCAAGCGGTACTTAGAAAAGACGGAAAGCTATCGTATTTTGGAGGGAAAACTCAGGCGGTTGAAAAGCGTACAAAAGTCAAGGCAAGGATCAAAGCTCATGGGATAAAAGAGCTGATGGAAAATTCTGAGAATGTACTTGTGATGGGACACGAGAACCCAGATATCGATTCATTGGGAGCTGCGCTCGGGATTTTTAGATGTGCACGGTTTTTAGGGAAAGAAGCTTCGATAGTATTGGATAAAAGCAATCCGTCTATAGATGTTCTTTATAAGGAATTGATGGAAAATGGGTACGAAACCGCATTGTCTTCTTCTGAAAGTGCAAGGAAAGCTGCCAATGAAGATACCGTTTTGGTAATAGTCGATGTTCACAAGAGAAACCTGGTTCAGGATCCTGATCTGATAGATAAAGTCGGCAAAATAATTGTCATAGACCATCATATAAGGGCAGCTGAATTTATCGAAGAGTCAGTATTGACCTATTTAGAGCCGTATGCTTCCTCGACATGCGAGCTAGTTAGCGAAATAATCGAATACATTGACGATGGCGTGGAGCTGACCGAAATTGAAGCGACTGCGCTCTTAGCGGGGATTTATATGGATACAAAAAACTTTGCTATTAAAACCGGGGTGAGAACTTTCGAGGCTGCATCTTTTTTAAGAAAAAACGGAGCTGATACCCTTAAAGCAAAAAAGCTTCTCAAAGACGACAGGGAGGTGCTGATTGCAAAATCCCAAGCTTTGAAAGAGGCGCAGTTCATCAAGGGAAATATAGCAATTGCAATAGTTAACGATCAATCTGATAAGGCCAATTTGATCACGGCTCAAACAGCAGATGAGTTAATGAACATACAGGGAGTGGAGGCGTCCTTCGTTATAGCCTTGGGAGACAATACAGCTATAATTAGCGGCAGATCCTATGGTGGATTAAATGTTCAACGGATACTTGAAACCCTTGGAGGCGGAGGGCATATGACGGTCGCTGGAGCACAGCTAACAGACACAGATATAGAAACCGCCCGAGAGATGTTGAAAAATGCAATAGACGAATACTTAAAGGAAGGTGAAGATAAATGAAGGTAATATTGCTTGAAGATGTAAAAGGAATGGGTAAAAAGGGAGATGTAGTAAATGCAAAGGATGGATACTTCAGAAACTTTTTAGCTCCTAAGAACCTTGCAGTAGAAGCTACAAAAGATAATTTAAAGAAAAATGATGAAGATAAACAGAAGCAGCAGGCAGCTATACAAAAAGAAATAGAAGAGGCAAAAGAACTTGCAAAAAAATTATCTGATTCAAACTTAGAAATTGCCGAAAAAGCTTCAGACGAGGGAAGATTATTTGGGTCGATTACCAGTAAGGACTTGGCCGAAGCCATTAAGAAAGACTTAGGATTTGACATAGATAAAAGAAAGATCCAATTAAGCGAGCCTATAAGAAATATAGGCAGATTCACAGTTACTATAAAGACTCATGCTGGTATTACCGGAGATTTGACTGTAACGGTTAAAGGGAAATAATTTTAGAGGTGAACAAACTTGTCAGAAAATATGATAAAAGTTCCGCCGAATAATATCGATGCGGAACAATCGGTTTTAGGAGCCATGCTTGTCAGCAAGGATGCAATATCCACAGCGACGGAGTTGATAACTGACAGTGATATGTTTTATAATGCGCAGCACAAGGCCATATTCGACGGAATAGTTGAGCTTTTCAAGGAAGACTTGCCTGTTGATTTAATAACATTGACCAACAAGCTGAAGGATACAAATGTTTTGGAAAAAGTAGGCGGAAGAGGTTATCTTGCGGAGCTTATAGATAATGTCCCGGTATCCACAAACGTGCGGACATATTGTGACATTGTCAAGGAAAAAGCCTTGCTGAGATCTCTTATAAGCTCGTCTATGGAAGTTATAAACGAATGCTATACAAACGGAGACGATGCGGATGAAGTACTTGAAATGGCTGAAAAGAATATTTTTGAGCTGTCTCAAAGACAGAAGACCGGCGATTTTGTCCATATAAAAGAAGCTCTTGTAGGAACGCTAGAGAGCATCGAAGATATTCAAAAAAACAACAATACCATAACCGGAGTGCCTACCGGATTTACAGATTTGGATCATATGACAGCAGGAATGCAAAAGGCGGATTTGGTGCTTATCGCAGCCAGACCATCTATGGGAAAAACTGCATTAGCACTGAACGTAGCTCAACATGCGGCGGTAAAGGCAAAGAAGTCTGTTGCCATATTCAGTCTGGAAATGAGCAAAGAGCTGTTAACTCAGAGGATGCTTTGTAGCGAGGCACATATCAATAGCCAGAATCTAAGGACGGGAAATCTTACGGATAAAGATTGGCAAAAGCTGGCCTACGCTACCTCTGTTTTATCAAGCAGTAAAATTTATATAGACGATACACCTGGAGTAACTGTAATGGAAATGAGATCAAAAACTAGAAGGTTAAAGCTTGAGCATGGTTTGGATATGATTCTCATAGACTACCTTCAGCTAATGGAGGGTTCGAAAAGAAGCGAGAACCGTCAGCAGGAGATATCTGCAATATCTAGATCTTTAAAGGCTTTGGCTAGAGAGATGCAGTGCCCAGTAATTGCCCTGTCACAGTTGAGCAGGGCTCCAGATGCCAGAACAGATCATCGACCTATTCTTTCGGATCTTAGGGAATCGGGTGCAATCGAGCAGGATGCAGATGTGGTAATGATGCTTTTCAGGAACCATTACTACTCAAAAGATCCCGAGGATAAAAATATTGCAGAACTTAACATTGCAAAGCAAAGGAATGGCTCTACAGGGGTAATAAAGCTTTCCTGGCATGAAGAATATACACAGTTCGGCAATTTGGTAGAATATAGGGAGTGACACTAGAGTTTACGAACAATTATATATAAGTAAGAAATAAAGTTCGTTTTTGTATTGATATCACATGTATAATTTGATAATATCTATAATGGATTCTTAGTTTCCAAAAAGCTGATGGAATCCGCCGGATAAAGTGCCGGTATATATTTAAGGAAGTGGAAAACTTGAAAAAATACGATGCTATCATTGTTGGTGCAGGTCCGGCGGGCATTTTTTGTGCAATGGAGCTGATAAAGCAAAATCAGGAGATAGATATTCTCATGCTTGAAAAAGGCAATTCCATTGAGAAGAGAATATGCCCTAAGAGAAGGACAAATAAATGCGTAGGCTGCAAGCCTTGCAACATAACTACCGGTTTTGCCGGTGCTGGGGCCTATTCAGATGGCAAACTGTCTCTTTCTCCAGAGGTTGGAGGAGAACTGCCGGAATACATAGGATATGAGACGACAGAAGAGCTAATCAAATATGTGGATGAAGTATATCTGGGATTTGGCGCAGACAGCAAAATTTACGGAATAGACGACATGGACAAAATATCGGTTATCAGAAGAAAAGCTATCCAAAGCAACCTTAAACTGATAGAATGCCCCATCAGGCATGTAGGAACAGAGGTGGGATATGACATCTACACTAAGCTTCAAGCCTATCTTTTGGAAAAAGGGGTGGAGATTAAGTTTAGAAACCCTGTAAAAGAGATTATTATTGAAGAAGGCAAGGCTATGGGAGTAAAGGCTGATTCCGAGTACTACGGTGACAATATTATCATTGGCGTAGGGAGGGACGGCTCTGAATGGTTTGATGAGATATGCAGGACAGTAAATATAGAAACAGAAGTGGGAAAGGTAGATATCGGCGTTAGGATAGAGTGCAGAAATGAGATTATGAAGGAAATAAATGATGTTATGTATGAGGGAAAGCTCGTATATTATACGGAGACTTTTGACGATAAAGTTAGAACTTTCTGCTCAAATCCAGGGGGAGTAGTTGCCACAGAAATATACGATGATAATCTTGCGGTTGTCAATGGACATAGTTATAAGGCAGATACTTTAAAGACCAATAATACAAATTTTGCGCTTCTTGTTTCAAAAGGATTTACAGAACCTTTTAAATCGCCGATTGCATACGGCAAATATATTGCAGGTTTAGGAAACATGCTCTCTGGAAATAAAATCATAGTACAAAGATACGGCGATTTCAGACGAGGGAGAAGAACAACCGAAACCAGGCTGGTCAGAAACAATATACAGCCAACACTAAAAGATGCAGTGCCTGGGGATTTGTGTTTGGTACTTCCCTATAGAATAATGAAAGACATAGAGGAAATGATAATAGCTCTTGATAATGTGACACCGGGACTCGCCAGTGATGAAACATTATTATACGGAGTGGAAGTTAAGTTTTATTCCAATAAGATAAAAGTGGATGAAAACTTTGAAACAAATATAAAAAGCCTTTATGTTATGGGAGACGGTGCAGGAATAACTAGAGGTTTGATGCAAGCATCTGTAAATGGCGTGTATACTGCCAGAAAAATATCCAATCGGGTTTGAAAGGAGAATATTAAATGAGCAGCTTAGTAGTGATAGGTGCCCAATGGGGCGATGAAGGCAAGGGAAAGATAACGGATTACTTGGCCCAACAGGCGCAAGTGGTGGTAAGATATCAAGGAGGAAACAACGCGGGTCATACAGTAGAAGTAGGAGACAAGCAGTATAAGCTTCACCTGATTCCTTCCGGAATCATAAACGAGGGTAAACCGTGCATAATAGGAAATGGAGTCGTTATAGATCCAAAGGCGTTGCTTGATGAAATAGATTATCTTGAAAATGACGGTGTTTCTACTGATTCTTTAACGATAAGCGACAGGGCGCACATTATCATGCCATATCATAAGATACTGGACGAATTATCTGAAGAGAGTCTTGGAGACAGGAAAATTGGAACGACAAAAAAAGGCATTGGGCCAGCATACATGGATAAGACAAGTCGTGCAGGAATTAGGATTTGCGATCTTTTAGATGAAGGAATTTTTGCAAATAAGCTTAAAATAGCACTGGAAGAAAAGAACAAAGTGCTGACGCTAATTTATGGTCACAAACCACTTGTGTTCGATGAAATATTTTCTACATATATGGAATATGGGAAGAGAATCAAAAAATACATTTCTGATACTTCGGTGGAAGTCTATGACTGGGTTAAATCAGATAAAAAAGTTTTGTTTGAAGGAGCACAAGGAACTTTACTTGATCTTGATTTTGGCACGTATCCATATGTAACATCTTCACATCCTGGCTCCGGAGGGGTTTGCATAGGTTCAGGAGTAGGACCTACGGCAATCAACGAAGTTCTAGGTGTCGTAAAGGCTTATACTACTAGAGTCGGAGAGGGGCCTTTCCCTACAGAGCTTTTCGATAGGACTGGCGAATACATAAGAGAAGCAGGCAGAGAATTTGGAACGACTACGGGAAGGGCAAGAAGATGTGGCTGGTTTGACGGCATTATTTTAAAGTTTGCTGTGAGAGTTAATGGCCTTACATCTTTGGCAATAACAAAGCTGGATACGTTGACAGGGATAGAAAAATTAAACCTTTGCGTCGGCTATGAAAAAGACGGAAAGTTGATAAGTGATTTTCCTGCATCACTGGAAGATCTCGGGAAATGCAAACCCATTTATGAAGTGATGGACGGTTGGGATGAGGATATAACAATGTGTAAGAGCTATTCTGCGCTCCCTGAAAACACTAGAAAATACGTGGAGAAAATTGAAGAAATCAGTGGCATACCCGCAAAGATAATTTCCGTAGGACCAAATAGATCAGAAACAATGATAAGGGACGATGTATTCACAAGCTGATAAGATGAAAAGTGCTTACGGGATATGTTACTTAGTCGCAACGCCTATTGGAAACCTTGAGGATATGTCATTTAGGGCTGTCCGTATTCTGGCGGAAGCAGACTTGATAGCAGCGGAGGATACGAGACATACAAAGAAGCTGCTTAATCATTATGACATAGGCGCGAGACTTATTAGCTATCATCAACACAATGAAATCGATAGGAGCAACCAACTTGTGGAGATGCTCAAAGAGGGTCAGACTATAGCTATTGTTTCGGATGCGGGGACGCCGGGGATTTCAGATCCGGGAGCTATTATGGCTCGCAGATGTCATGAAGAAGGCATAAACATAACGGTGATTCCGGGGGCATGTGCTGCGATAGGGGCTTTGGTAGTTTCCGGAATGAGTACCGACAAGTTTTCCTTTTGTGGTTTTCTGCCTTCAAATAAAAAAAGCAGGAAAAAGGCGCTAGAGGAAATAGGAAAGTTAAAACTTACTGTTATTTTATATGAAGCTCCACACAGACTTATTAAAACTCTAAAAGAACTTGAAGATAGCCTTGGGGACAGAGAAATAACCTTGGTCAAGGAACTTACCAAGTTACATGAGACTATTTGGAAAGGGAGTATTTCCCGGGCAATAATTCACTATGAAGAAAACCTGCCAAAAGGGGAATTCGTTTTGCTGATAGAAGGATCCAGCCAAGAAGAAAAAGGATTTTGGGATACCATGACGTTGGAAGAACATATGGAGCATTACCTTGAAGAAGGCATTTCAAAAAAAGAGGCGGTCAAGCTTATTGCAAAAGACAGAGGAATTCCCAAAAGAGAAGTTTATGATCGTTTTATGACGTGAAGATATTCAAGTAAAAAAGCATCCTGAGGTTCAGGATGCTTTTGATTTTGCTATTTCTTAATATCAGTCATGCAATCAGGGCAAATGTTTTTGCCTTTGTAATTGACGACATCTTTTGCATTTCCGCAGAAAATGCATGCAGGCTCATACTTTTTAAGCACTACATAATTACCGTCAACAAAAATCTCCAAAGAATCCTTGATGTTGATGTCAAGAGTTCTTCTTAATTCAATTGGAATTACAATCCTTCCAAGTTCGTCTACCTTACGAACAATACCTGTAGATTTCATAAAATATCTCTCCCTTTCAAAAAAAAATATAATTGTTATTCAATGACATTGTATCAGATGATTTCTAATTCCACAATGATTTGGAATAAAATGCACCATGAAAACTTTATCAAATGAGAATTTGATCAATCTGATGATATATGTCACAGTCTCTGTATCTATTATATGTAAAGGAATACAATAAGTAAATAGTATTTCAGATATTTTTGTAATTTTATTGGAAAACTATAAAAACTATGTTTTATCGTATAAAAAAGAGGAATCAGACGCATAATTCTATTTGATAGAAAAGTATTGAATTTTAACGTGACTTATGTATAATTAATTATGAACAAAAAAATACGAAAAGATAATGATAAGAAGAGTACGCCTTGTGGAATTATACAGAGAGTCGAGAATGGTGAGAATCGATTTTGAAAACAGGTGGAAGATGGTCTTTGAATCGATCGGATGAAATCTGAGTAGTTCGATACGCGTGACGCGTTAAAGTGAGATGTATGCAAATACACGATGAGGTGCAGTCTGATAAGTCTGCATAAAAAAAGGTGGTAACACGTAAGTTGACTTTCGTCCTTTGGGATGGGAGTTTTTTTGTTGGGAAAGAACAAATGAACGAGGAGGATAAAGATGAAACCAAGTTATTATATTACAACACCGATTTATTATCCAAGCGGCAAGCTTCATATTGGACATACATATACAACTGTTGCCGCGGATGCTATGGCAAGGTACAAAAAAAAGACAGGATATGATGTGTTCTTTCTAACCGGTACGGACGAACATGGACAAAAGATTGAGGAAAAGGCAAAGGAAGAAGGAGTGACCCCTAAAGAATACGTAGACGAAATAGTGAAAGGAATTAAATCACTGTGGGAGCTTATGGATATCGATTATGATCACTTTATAAGGACTACCGACCCTTATCACGAAGAGTCGGTAAGAAAGATATTTAAAAAACTATACGATAAAGGGGATATATACAAGTCTCATTATGAAGGCTGGTACTGCACCCCATGTGAGGCTTTCTGGACTGAAACACAGTTAGAGGATGAGAAGTGTCCTGATTGTGGAAGAGAAGTCAAGCAAGAAAGAGAAGAAGCATATTTTTTCAAGATGTCAAAATATGCGGACAGATTGATAGAGCATATAGAACAAAACCCTCACTTTATTCAACCTGAATCCAGAAAAAATGAGATGATAAATAATTTCTTGAAGCCGGGGCTTCAGGATCTTTGCGTGTCCAGGACGACTTTTGACTGGGGCGTACCTGTAGATTTCGACCCGGGACATGTGGTATATGTTTGGATAGATGCACTGTCCAACTATATAACTGCTCTGGGGTACTTAAACGACAGGCCTCAGCTCATGGAAAAATTCTGGCCGGCAGACGTTCATTTGATTGGAAAAGACATCTTGCGATTCCATACGATCTACTGGCCAATAATGCTTATGGCACTAGATCTACCTCTTCCCAAGCAGGTTTTTGGACACGGATGGATACTCTTAAAGGGAGGGAAGATGTCAAAGTCAAAAGGAAACGTCATAGATCCGGTGGAGCTGTCTCAAAAATATGGAGTAGATTCACTAAGATATTTCGTATTGAGAGAAATGAGCTTTGGAGCAGACGGGGTCTACAATGAAGATGCGTTGGTATCAAGAATCAATTCGGATTTGGCAAACGACTTGGGGAACCTGTTGAGCAGGACTGTTGCAATGGTTGAAAAGTATTTTGGAGGGATAATACCATCAGAGAAGCAGGTTGCTGACATAGACCAAAGCTTGCTTGAAATGATCAGCCGTACTCCAAAAGATGTAGCAAGCCATATGGAAAAAATGGAGCTTAGCAATGCTTTGGCGATTATTTGGAAACTGGTTTCCAGGGCTAACAAGTACATAGATGAGACTACACCTTGGATTTTGGGAAAAGATTCTGAAATGAAAGAAAGACTGGCAGGGGTAATGTTTAATCTTGCTGAGACTCTCAGAGTAGTTTCGGTTCTGATTGAGCCTTTCATGCCTACCACAGCAAAAAAGATGCAGGCTCAAATCAATATCCCTGAAGAAGCACTGACTTGGGAAAGCGCTAGTGAATATGGGGCATATGGCTTCGGGGAAAAAATGTCAAAAGGAGACAACCTTTTCCCTAGGGTAGAAGCAATTGAAGAAAAAAAGGAAGAAACAAAGTCCCAGATTAAAAAAAGCGAACAGAAAAAAGGCAAGAAAGAAGACGACACAATAAGTATCGATGACTTTGCCAAGGTTAAGCTTAAAGTCGCAGAAGTCATTCAGTGTGATAAGCATCCGGATGCAGACAGGCTCTTGGTGTTGCAGGTGAAAATTGGAGAAGAGAGAAGACAAATCGTCTCAGGAATCGCACAATTTTATTCTGCTGAAGATATGATAGGCAAAAGGGTGGTAGTTATAACCAATCTTAAAAAAACCAAGATTCGCGGAATAGAATCTCAGGGGATGATACTAGCAGCGGCAGACAAAAAGGATTTGAACCTCATCACCGTAGACAGAGACATCTCTGATGGTACGGAGGTTCGATAAAAAAATGCAAGGTTTGCTACGAAAAAGTTTGATATTTTCTACAAACCTTGCTATAATGTATGAGATGCATATAAATAGGAGTTTAGAAAAGAGGTGAATGAGATGAAAGAAGGAATTCATCCTAATTACAATAAATCAATCGTTAAATGCGCGTGTGGAAACACTTTTGAAACTGGTTCTGTAAAAGAAGAGTTAAAAGTGGAAATTTGCTCTGCGTGTCATCCATTCTTTACAGGTAAGCAAAAACTTATAGACACAGGCGGTAGAGTAGACAGATTCAATAAGAAATACGGTATCAAAGAAGAGCAGGAATAATCGAATTGACTCGGTTGACGGAAAGATCAAACTAACCCCAACATCGTATAGTGATGTTGGGGTTTTTGACATATGAAAACAAAGACAGATATAAAAAACTAGAATGAAAAATATATTTAGAGGTGATTATACGTAATTATGAACGTAGAAAATTTGCTCATAGAGGCTACCAAGTCTTTAAAGAAAAACGATATTTCCAATCCCAGGCTTGATGCGGAGGTGTTGCTTTCTAATCGCTTGAATTTAGAAAGAGCTTATCTAATTATGCACTGGCAAGAAGAGGTTAGCGATGATGTCGAAAAGGATTTTTTAAAAGATATAGAAAGAAGGTTTTCAGGAGAGCCCGTAGCTTATATTATAAACAAAAAAGAGTTTATGGGACTTGACTTTGTACTTAACTCGAAGGTCCTCATACCAAGACCGGATACGGAAATCTTAGTTGAAGTGGTTATAGAATATCTGAAAAAGATACCCAGAAACAAGCAGGTTTTAGATATAGGCACAGGAAGCGGAGCCATAGCAGTATCAATTGCAAATTATGTAGAAGATGTTAAGGTTTTAGCCGTCGATATAGACAAAGGTGCTCTTGAAACTGCGGCTGAGAACGCCGGCAATATTTTAGATGAACCTGACAAGGTAGAGCTTATCTTAAGCGATTGTTTCGACAAAGTTCCCTCAGATATTAAGTTTGATGCGATAGTTTCAAATCCTCCATATATAGATGAAAGGGAAATGAAACTTCTTGGGAAGAATGTTATAGGGTACGAGCCGAAAACTGCCCTATACGGAGGCGTTGATGGACTTGATTTTTACAGAAAAATTTCACAACAGGCCCCCGATAAACTGGTAAAAGGCGGATTGCTTGCTTTTGAGATTGGTTATGACCAAGGGGATGCAGTGGAAAAAATCATAAGAGAGAACGGATTTTCTGAGGTGAAAACGACGAAGGATCTTGCAGGAATGGACAGGGTAGTTACAGGTGTGTTATCTTAATGGTATTGGCAAGCAAGGAGGCGATTTGATGGAAGGCTATACTGTGAAGCGCGTATTCAACAATAACGCCCTTTTAGTACAGAGGGGACAGGAAGAATATGTTTTGGTAGGCAAAGGGATAGGGTTCGATAAAAAAAGGGGATCCCAGTTGGCTGAAGATGCAGGAGTTGAAAATGTTTTTATACATGTAGACGCCACAAACAAGTCTCAGATGGAACGTCTATTGGAGAACACTGATGAAAAGATATTTGCCCTCGTCGAGGATATTGTTACATTAGCTGAAAATGAGCTTTCGGAGAATCTTCATCAAGACATTCATTTAGCTTTGGCAGACCATATAGCCTTTGCCGTAAAAAGGATAAAAGAGGGAATGAAAATAGTCAATCCTTTTATTTTGGAAACTAAGATGATATATCAGAAAGAATATGAAATTGCGGAGAAAACAATTGAGATGATGAGAAAGAGACTTTTCATAGATTTTTCTGAAGCTGAAATTGGTTTTATAGCACTGCATATAAATGGGGCTAGGATTCATACAAAAGGCGTACCTCCAATAAAATACCTGGATGCTTTGAAGCAGGTCATTGATTATGTAGAAGAAAGGTTAGGCATCTCGATTCAAAATGATTCCTTTTCCGGCGTCAGATTGATTGCGCATTTAAAAGGAGTTCTAGAGAGGTGTGAAAAAAACAAGCCTATTGAGAACATGTTTTTAGACAAGCTGAAAAAAGATTTTCCCTTTGAGTTTAAACTTTCTAAAAATATAGCCTTGATTTTAAAACAAAATATTGATATTATGATACCAGAGAGTGAAGTCGGCTACATAGCCCTTCATATTTATAAATTAAATCAAACCAGATAAAACGGTGCGTGTAACTGATTCGATCAGGCATGAGCTTGTAGTTTAAGAAGCAGATCAACCTAGGAAGTTGTTTTGTTTGTTAACCTATAGGTTCATGCCTTTTTGTTTGTAACTTTTCATAAAAAATCAAAGGAGGAAAGAAATGAGCGAAATAAAGAAAGGTAATTT
Organism: Alkalibacter saccharofermentans DSM 14828; assembly: GCF_900128885.1. NCBI lineage: Bacteria > Bacillati > Bacillota > Clostridia > Eubacteriales > Eubacteriaceae > Alkalibacter > Alkalibacter saccharofermentans. The sequence goes on along the minus strand of NZ_FQTU01000002.1, from coordinate 19,257 downwards.
TGTGCTGCTGCAGAAGATTGGAAAATCATTCATGCTGCCAGCATCTGTTTTGCCGGCAGCGGGATTGATGGTTGCCTTATCGGGCATTATACAAATGTTATCTGGGGAGCAGGTACTCCAGAACAATCCGCTTTTGAACGGTTTGGTGCAGATTTTAAACGGCGGAGGACTGGCAATATTTGAAAATATGCCATTGATATTTGCGGTGGGGGTGGCTATTGGATTCACTGCTGGAGAATCAGTAGCGGGCCTTGCTTCACTTATAGGATATATAGTACTTGATAAGGTGTTGGATGTCATGGGTGCCATTCAACACCTTGAATCACCTATATTTATGGGAGTGATTGGTGGGATAATGATAGGGTTGATGTCTGCTCTAATATATAAAAGGTTTAATCAGACGAAACTCCATCCAATGTTAGGTTTCTTTGAAGGAAAACGATTGGTTCCCATTCTAATGGTAGTGATATCTCTTGTTCTGGGAGTAGTCTTTGGATTAATTTGGCCTGTAATTCAAAACGGAGTGAACTACATGGGGGAATATGCCATAAATCTGAAAATAGGAAATTTCCGATTGGGAGGAGCTATATACGCGCTCGGAAACAGAGCATTGATTCCTACTGGCCTGCATCACATATTTAAGACGCCTTTTACAATGATTTTTGGTCAATATTCCATTACTGAAACAGGAGAGGTATTTACCGGTGAAATAGCAAGATTTTTTGCTGGAGACCCAACTGCTGGATCTATAACTGCTGCAGAATATCCATTTAAACTATTTGGACTTCCCGCAGCTGCGCTTGCAATGTACATGGCTGCATTTAAGAAAAACAAAAAAGCAATAGGAAGAATTATGTTTGCAGCATCTTTGGCAACAATAGTATCAGGAATTACAGAGCCCATCGAGTTTGCCTTTATGTTTGTAGCACCGGCATTATTTATAACGCATATACTGCTTGCGTCTTTTGGAGGATTTTTAATAAATTTGGCAGATGTTAGGCTTACGGAAACCTTTACTTCCTCATTGATAGACTATTTAGTAAGCATATCTACAGGAAATGCTGGAAACCCATTTATGCTGATACCTATCGGACTTGTAATAGGGGCACTGTATTTCGGGGCATTCTACTTCCTAATACTGAAGCTTGACTTAAAAACCCCGGGAAGAAACGATGATGAAAAAGGGTCTGAGGATCACGATATATCTCAAAAAGCATATGAGGTGCTTAAAGCACTTGGAGGTGGTGAGAACATTGTTCATATCGATGCCTGCATTACTAGGCTGAGACTTGAAGTAAAAGATACAGCATTAGTAGACAAAGATAGATTGAAAGAGTTAGGGTCGCCAGGAGTAAGGGATATAGGTGGTGGCGGAGTGCAAGTAGTGTTTGGAACTCAAGCTGAGAGCTTGAAGGATGATATAATAGGAATAATGTCAAATCCAAATGTGGTAAATAGGACTGAACCTGAAGAATATAGAGAATTAGAAGTGAAAGACAGTAAAGAGTCTGAAGCAACTGAGCAGACAATACTCAAATCTCCAGCTAAAGGAAAGATAATAGCCTTAAAAGATGTGCCGGATGCCCTGTTTGCCAATAAAATGATAGGTGACGGATTTGCAGTCTATCCGGAAAGCAAAGAAATTTGTTCGCCTGTAGATGGAGAGATAGTGCACATATTTGATACAAATCACGCAGTAGGCTTAAGAACTGATGATGGCTTGGAAATATTGGTACATATCGGGATAGATACTGTTAAGCTAAAAGGAGAAGGCTTTAAAAGAATAGCGGCCATAGGGCAAAAGGTCAAAGCAGGAGATGTTCTGATAGAATGCGATCTAGAGTTTTTAAAGGAAAATGCAAAGAGCATGATAACCCCTGTAGTAGTGACCAACATGGATAAAGTGCAAAAGATTGAACATATGGAGATAGAATATCTGGAAATAGGATCTGATGTAATGATGGTTAATTAGAGTAAAGGCGGAGAAATCCGTCTTTTTTTAATGGAAAGACTTCAATGCATAAGTTGGAGAATATTTGCATTTTAGAATGATGGTTTGCATATATACTCAGTCGGCAGAGATGTAAACGCAATCAAAGGTAAAAAATAAAGCATATAAATGCAAAAAAACCTTTTAAGAAAAGGAAGATTTGATATAATTGAAATAATGCATATTTTTATTAAAATAAAGAATAAGGAGTTATGGATATGGATTGTTGCGGAGCACAAGATTTAAAGTCGAGATTTAATGACATCCAAGTTGACTTAGCCGAGCTTGACATGATACTGGCAAAATACAAGGATGTAAAGGGCAGCTTGATAACAATACTGCAAAAGGCTCAAGATGTATATGGGTATCTATCTTTGCCTATGCTTGACTATATTGCTGAAGTCACAAAGGTTAACAGTGCAAAAGTATATGGAGTAGCTACATTTTACACTCAGTTCAGGCTAGAGCCTGTAGGAGAGAATCTTGTAATGCTATGCCAGGGAACGGCATGCCATGTAAACGGAGCCAAGACGATCGAAGAAGCTATAGTAGAAGAGCTAGGTGTAAAAGAGGGAGAAACTACTCCAGATGGACTGTTTACTTTAAACAACGTGGCATGTCTAGGTTGCTGTAGCCTTTCTCCGGTTATGATGATTAACGGAGAGACTTACGGGAATCTAACGCCCCAAAAGACAAAAGAAATATTAAAGCAAATAAAGACAGATCATGAAGCGGGAAAGGAGGCATAACATGAAGGCTGTAGTAGGATTAGGAAGCTGTGGCATAGCGGCGGGTGCCGGAAAGGTTTTTGAGCAGTTTGAAAAGGAAATCGGCGCGAAAAACCTAAATATAAACCTGGAAATAACAGGCTGTGTAGGTATGTGCCACCTGGAACCTATAGTGGACATATATGACGACGAGGGAAATATGCACAGATATGTAAAAGTGCCTGCGGATAAGATAGCAGAATTCCTCGACGATATATTAAATAAAGGCAAATCAGAAGGATATCTTATATCGCAAATAGATAAAGAGTCTCAAGAAAAGCAGGTAAAAATCGCCACTGGAAGATGTGGCTATATAGATCCTGAAGACATAGAGGAGTACCTTGCAAATGGCGGGTACAAGGCCATTGAAAAATGTCTTAAAGATTTGAGCCCCGAAGAAGTCATAGAAGAGATGAAGGTATCAGGTCTTAGAGGCCGTGGTGGAGCAGGATTTCCTACATGGTTTAAGTGGAATGCAGCTTATCAGCAAAACGAGACGCCAAAATACATGGTATGCAATGCTGATGAGGGAGACCCTGGTGCGTTCATGGACAGGAGCATACTTGAAGGAGACCCCCATAACCTCATAGAAGGAATGATGATCGGAGCTTATGCAATAGGGTCAGAGGAAGGCATAATATATGTAAGGGCGGAGTATCCTCTTGCAATTAAGAGGCTTGAAAAGGCAATGGATCAAGCGAGAGAAAAAGGCTTGTTGGGCAAAAATATCCTTGGCATGGGCTTTGACTTTGATATGAGGATAAAGGCTGGTGCTGGAGCCTTCGTTTGTGGCGAAGAAACTGCCCTTATAGCATCATTGGAAGGAGAAAGGGGCATGCCTAGGCTAAAACCTCCATTTCCCGCACAAAAGGGCTACTGGGCAAAGCCTACAAATATAAATAACGTTGAGACCTTTGCAAACGTACCTTGGATAATTAACAACGGTGGAGCAGCTTACGCTGCAATGGGAACTGAAAAGAGCAAGGGAACAAAGGTTTTTGCCCTTACCGGAAAGATAAAAAAAGGCGGACTTGTTGAAGTTCCTATGGGGATTCCGATCAAGGATATCATATTTGATATCGGTGGCGGAATACTAAATGACAAGGCATTTAAAGCTGTTCAGATGGGCGGACCCTCTGGAGGATGTATTCCTGCTGAGCTGGTGGACACGTCTGTAGACTACGAATCCATCACAAAGACCGGTGCCATAATGGGTTCTGGCGGAATGGTGGTAATGGATGAGACCACTTGCATGGTGGAAATGGCTAAGTTTTTTCTAGACTTCACAAGGAAAGAGTCCTGCGGAAAGTGTATCCACTGCCGTATGGGGACAAAGAGGATGCTTGAGATACTTGAAAGGATTACTGAAGGCGAAGGTAAAAAAGGAGATATTGAACTTTTGGAATACCTCGCAGTGCAGATAAAGGACGGATCTTTATGTGGCCTTGGCCAAACAGCACCCAATCCGGTCTTAAGTACCATCAGATACTTCAGGGACGAATACGAGGCTCATATAAATGATAAGAAGTGCCCATCAAAACAATGTAAAAATCTCGTTACCTATACAATATCCGAAGAAAACTGCGTAGGTTGCACGCTGTGCGCTAAGAACTGTCCGGTAGATGCCATTACTGGAAGTCGCAAGGAAGTTCATATTATTGACCAGGAGCTATGTATCAAGTGCGGAAAATGTTACGATGTGTGCAAATTTAATGCGGTAATAGTGGAATAAGGGATAGGAGTGAAATAAATGTCTTTGATACGAATGAATATAAATGGAATAGAAGTCCAGGGCACCAGCGATCAGACGATTCTTCAGATCGCCAGGGAAAATGGCATTGAGATTCCGACTCTTTGTTATGACGAGAGAGTTGAGATTTACGGTTCTTGCGGATTGTGTGTCGTGGAAGTTGAAGGAGTGCCTAAGCTTTTAAGATCTTGCGCAACAAAAGCGTCAGATGGAATGATAATAAAAACAAATACCAATAGGACAAAGGAAAGCAGAAAGACCGCTTTGGAGCTTTTGCTTTCAGATCATACAGGAGACTGCAAGGCGCCATGTACCTTGGCATGCCCGGGAAATACGGATTGTCAGGGATACGTTGGACTAATCGCGAACGGTCAGTTTAGAGAAGCCTTGGAACTTATCAAGGAACAGCTGCCTCTTCCTGCGGCAATAGGAAGGGTATGTCCTCATCCATGCGAAACAGCATGTAGAAGACAGCTTATAGAAGAGCCTATATCTATAGCTTGGCTTAAGAGATTTGTAGCAGACATAGACCTTGAAGACAAGGATCTATTCATACCGGAGATTTCTCCATCGACTGGCAAGAAAGTCGGTATAATTGGTGGAGGTCCAGGAGGACTAAGCGCCGCATATTACCTTCTCGGGATGGGTCACGATGTTACAATTTACGATGCCATGCCACAGATGGGAGGGATGCTTAGATACGGGATACCCCAATACAGGCTACCTAAAGACATAGTAGATCAAGAGGTTGCAATCATCGAAAAGATGGGTGCAAAAATGCTGAACAACATGAAGATAGGACGAGATATCGACTTTGAATATCTTCAAAATCAGTATGATGCAGTATATGTGGCAGTAGGAGCCTGGACAAGCTCAAAAATGAGATGTCCTGGAGAAGAACTTCCTGGAGTAATTGGCGGGATAGATTTTTTAAGAAAAGTGACTTTAAATGAACCGATTGAGATTGGCAGCAAGGTAGCAGTAGTCGGTGGGGGAAACACGGCAATGGATGCCTGCAGAACAGCAGTAAGGCTTGGAGCAAAAGAGGTTTACATATTATATAGAAGAACCAGGGATGAAATGCCTGCAGAAGATATTGAAATTATCGAAGCGGAAGAAGAGGGTGTAATATTTAAATACCTTGTTGCGCCTGTTGAGATAATTGAGGAGGATGGAAAGGCAAAGAAGGTCAGATTGCAGAAAATGCAGCTTGGTGAGCCTGATGCAAGCGGAAGAAGAAGACCTGTACCGATTGTGGGCGAAGAAGAAACAATTGACGTAGACCTTGTAATAGGCGCCATAGGCCAGGGTGTGGACCTTGCTGGGTTTGAAAACCTTAAGGCGACCAATTGGAATACAATAGTTACAGATGAGACCACTTTTACAACAAGCATGAAGGGGGTTTTTGCGGGAGGAGATGCAATCAATGATGGCGCAGGAATAGCGATAGAAGCCATTGGCGATGCAAAGAAGGCCGCAATCGTAATTGATGAATATTTAAAAGGTCAAGAGATTTCATTCACTGAGCCATACTGGGTTAAGAGAGAAGATATAACAGAAGAGACTTTCAAAGATAGGGAAAAGGCTAAGAGACCTCACATGGGGCACCTGTCTGCTGAAGAGAGGAAGAAAAACTTCGAAGAGGTTGTTGCAGGATATACTCCTGAGCAGGCAATGGAAGATGCAAAAAGATGTCTTGAGTGTGGCTGCGGAGACGTATTCGAATGCAAGTTGATAGATTATTCTAATAGTTATGACGTAAGTCCGGAAATATACGAGGGAGAAGTTCACTCCCGTGAACATGATGACAACCACCCATTTATCGTCAGAAACTCCGACAAGTGCATACTTTGCGGACTTTGCGTGAGAGTATGTGACGAAGTAATGGATAATGGAGCTTTAGGCCTTGTTGACAGAGGATTTGATACAGCAGTCAAACCGGCACTTAATCTGCCCCTTGCTGAAACGAACTGCATCTCATGTGGGCAGTGCATAAGCGTTTGCCCGGTAGGAGCATTGCAGGAAAGACTTCAAATGACAAAACCGGTACCTGTTGAACAGGTAGAAACAAAGTCAGTATGCTCCTTCTGCTCAGTTGGCTGCAACGTAAGCGTACAGGCTAAGGGAGATAAGATATATAGAGTGCTCCCGGATAAAGACAGTACAGTCGATAAAGGCCTCCTATGCGTCAAAGGAAGATTCGGTTACGATGCATCAAACCAAAAGAGCAGACTTACTAAGCCAATGGTTAAAAAAGAGGGCAAACTGGTAGAAGTTAGCTGGGATGAAGCCATAAGGACTGCAGCTAAAAAGATGCAAAGCCTAAGGATGCTTTATGGCAAGGATGCTGTAGCGGTAGCTGTATCTGACAGATATACAAATGAAGAGATATACCTGGCGAAGAAGCTGGCAAGGGATTACCTGTCTACTGATAATATTACATCATTTAACAGAAATTACGGAGGGATTGAAGAAGTTCTTGGCATGGACGCTTCAACAAATACCTTTGAAGAGTTAAAATCCACCAATATGATTCTATTGGTAGGTGGAGACATAATGAAGGACCATACCATTGCCGCCTTAAAGGTAAGGGAAGGTCTCAGAAACGGTGCCAAGCTTACTGTCGTGAACAACATAGAAACACAGGCTGACGAATGGGCTAACAGAAAGATTGAAACAGAGGACTTGACCCTGCTTAAAGAGATGCTCAAAGCTCTTATAGATATGGGATGCGAACCGAAAAATGCCGAAGGATTTGAAGAACTGAAAAGCTCACTTGCAGCAGTAGAGGTTTCTAGTGATGCAAAAGCAATGGCAAAAGAATACAAAGATGCTCAAAAAGCCATTATCGTATTTGATCAAAATTACGTAACGGCTGGAGCTGCAAGGCTAATTGCGGATATTGCCGTAGTGGCTGGAAAGATAGGACTTCCCAGAAGGGGAATAATACAGCTAAAGCCTAAAAACAACAGCCAAGGTCTTTCGGATATGGGAGTCAATAAAGATAACAAGGTAATTGAAAAAGCCATAGAAGATAAAACCTTGAAAGGACTTATGATTTTTGGAGAGGATGTTGAAGGCAAAAAGACTGATAATCTAGAATTCTTGATGGTTCAAGACCTGTACCTAACACCAACTGCACAAAAGGCAGATGTGGTAATTCCTGCTGTCAGCTGGGCTGAATCAGAGGGAACTTTTACTAACTCTGAAAGAAGGATTCAAAAGATAGCCCCTGCAATAACGGCGCTGTCCGGAAAGTCAAATTGGGAGATAATGACCAACCTTACGGTTGTGTTGGGAGAACAAAATCCCTTTGCATCAGTTGAAGACATAATGGAAGAGCTATCCAAGGCTATACCTGTTTATAAAGGAGCATACCTTGCAAAAAGCGGTTCAATATGGCCGGTTGGCGAATCTGATGTGCTATATATGGATGGATTTGCTACTGAAGATAAAAAAGCCAACCTTTTAGTTGTAGAGGAAGGCAAGATGTTCGAACCGAGAATTTCTACAGATTTTGTGGAAAAAGAGTTTGGAAAAATTACAGAGACACTTTAAGTCAAAAAACCCCTGCCAGATATTTTGGCAGGGGTTTGTATTTTAAGCATCTAGAAAAATCTTACTAGGAATCTTCAGACGGTCGTTGTCATTTATTATTTTGTTGCTAAGATCAAAAGAACCCTTCATTCTCTCTTGTTCGTCATCCAAGTTTATGCCCAGTCCGAAAAGTATCAATTTAAAAATATAAAGCCTGAATTGATCGTTGTTAATATCCATACGGCCCCTTTGGCGCATCCTTCCGATGGATTTAATTGCATTGTGAAAGGAAAATAGGTTTAGTTGTATCGTTTGATGCGTATTGTACTCAGGGGAAAAGGCGTGAGTTTCCAAGATCTTTAAATTGAGGTCGTACTGATAAGATCTGTAGAAGGCATCCTCAATTTCTTCCATTATCTCATCTGAAAAAGACTCTACTATAAACGATTCCACCTTTTCGTCACTGAAGAGCATGCTCATGAATACATGGGTATACACCATGGCGTAGAACAAGGGATCTTCATCTGCTTTGATATATTTGTTTAAAGAACCCAAAAGTTCATCAAAAATTTCGCTTATCATTTTGTAAGCAAGTACTTTTTTACTGTCAAAGTAATATTTAATCAAACCCAGATTTGTTGAAGATTTTGTAGTAATATCCCGTGTAGTAGTTCCGTAATAACCTGACTCGTAAAACAAACTTTTGGCAGCCTGATAAATCTTATCTGCAGCGGATATCTTTTTCATGCTTTCACGCCTTTCAATTGAATATCTCAGTTATATATTCTATCATAATATTTAGCAAACATATATATTTAATTTGATAAAAATAAAGTTAAGCCAATAATTATATGCATAATAAAGTAATCTTATTAAAACTTTGATATACTTAAACGAGAATGATAATCATGGATATGGGGTGAAAAAATGATACCAAGAAAAGAGATGAAAAAAAGCGAAAGTCCAATCGATATAAAAGAAGGTGTGTACGAAAGATTTCCTGTTACCAGGCAGGCATTTGTGACCGTGAGTTTTCAGGATGCGGGAGAAATCGGTTACAATCACTGGATGAACAAAATGATGGAAAACATGGTCAGAAGAATGATGAGCGGCGAAGAAGGAAGAAGGCAAGAAGACAATGCTCTTGACTTAGGGGCAAATGCACTCAACTTGCTTATAGGAGAGTACGGATTTCCGAATTTTCAATTCTTAAAATGGAGTCCCCTGTTTGTGCCGGATATGCTTGCCAATCATCCCGTCAATATGCCAAGCAATGAATTATCAAATATGGTGAAAAAAGCAGCAGTTTTATATGGAGCTGATCTAGTGGGAATTGCCAGTCTTGATCCCAAGTGGGTCTATTCAAAAGATCTATTCAAGTCCTTTGAGATTGTAGATGAAGGCTCCCCCCAAGAGACGGAAGATGCCTTCTTAATACCTAGGAAGGTAAACAAAGCCATAGTAATGGCCGTTGCCATGGATGACGAAATGATAGAAACATCACCTTTGGTAGATGCCAGCACCGCTACATCTCTTGGTTATTCCAGAATGGGTATCACGGCGGTATCCCTTGCGGAGTATATTAGGGGTTTGGGATACCAGGCAATCCCTTGCATGAATGATACTGCACTTAGCATACCCTTGGCTGTTGAGGCAGGGCTAGGTCAGTTGGGTAGACTGGGACTCCTTATAACACCTGAGTTCGGGCCGAATGTCAGGCTGATGAAGGTACTTACAGATATGCCCCTTGAAAATGACCATGCAATAGACTTTGGGATACCGGAATTTTGTGATAACTGCCATTTATGTGCAGAGCATTGTCCGTCCAGTGCTATTAGCTTTGGTGAGCAAAGCTACGATGGGATATGTGATAATAACAACTCTGGAATAAAAAAATGGTACATATCAGCAGAAAAGTGCCTGAGACTTTGGCAGACAAATGGAGCAAGTTGTGCAAACTGCATCGCAGTATGTCCTTTTACCCGGGGCTTTGAATCCATGCAGTGTTTTGAATGTAAAAAATGTGAGACTAAAACCGGATGTGAGCTTCAGGTAAATACCCACTTAAGGGCTAAATACGGTTATTTGGATGTTGACACATGGGGAAATAAGCCAAAGGTGCTAAAGCCAAGGCGCAGAGGACTATAGAAAAAACTTGAGTGAAATAAAATAAAAGCAAATGGACATATGCTTAATCATAATTAATCATGGGAAATAACAGTTATCGGCTTAAACATTGATACCGTTGCTTCGTAAGATATAAAACTAATTGATTACATTGCACTTAATTTAGAAGCTTTTTGTGGTTGATCTGCAGAAAGCTCTTTTATACTGGTAAGATTAATTCTATAAGGATATAAATAATAAAACCAGTGCAAGATAACAGTTGGCGGAGGTTGTAATGAAATACAAAAATTTAATAGATAATATGACTTTAGAAGAAAAAGCCTCACTACTTTCAGGAAAAGATTTTTGGATGTCTAAATCTATAGACAGACTGAATATACCTTCGTTAAGAATGGCTGATGGTCCTCATGGAATCAGAAAGCAGATTGGTAGCGCAGACCATTTGGGTCTAAATGCAGGGCATCCCTCTACATCGTTTCCCACAGCAGCTACATTAGCCAACAGTTGGGACAAAAACTTGGTGGAAAAAGTAGGGGAACTATTGGGTGAAGAAGCAAAATCACATGACGTTGACGTTTGGCTTGGGCCAGGGCTTAACATAAAAAGAAGCCCATTGTGTGGAAGAAATTTTGAATACTTCAGTGAGGATCCCTATCTATCGGGCAAGCTTGCAGCGGCGTTAATAAAAGGAGTTCAATCAAAAGGCATAGCAGCCTGTCCCAAGCACTTTGCAGCAAATAACCAAGAGCTTCTGCGCCTGACAAGCGATTCTGTCTTGGATGAAAGAACCTTACACGAGATATATCTTACAGGGTTTGAAATAGCAGTAAAAGAAGGTAGACCCATGTCCATAATGTCTGCATACAACAAGATTAACGGCGTTCATGCAAATGAGAGCTCTTATTTGTTGAAAGATCTATTGGTTGATAAGTGGGGCTTTGAAGGATTTGTGGTAACAGATTGGGGTGGAAGTAAAGACCATGTAGAGGCTGTTAAAGCAGGAAGCCATCTAGAGATGCCATCGAATGGGGGAGTCAGTGATTTAGAGGTGGTGGCAGCAGTCAAGAATGGCAATCTCGCAATGGAAGTACTTGATGAGCGGGTTGACGAGCTTCTCAGTGCAGTATTTAAAATCAAGAAAGAACAGAAAAAACGAGAAAATGAATTTGACGTGGATGCACACCATGAAATGGCAAGAATAGCAGCAGAAAGATCCATAGTACTATTAAAGAATAATGATAAGTTGCTGCCCTTAAAAGCTGGTATTAAAGTAGCTGTGATTGGAGACTTTGCAGTAATACCCAGATATCAGGGGGCAGGCTCCAGCAAAGTTACCCCGACTAAGATGGATGACACTTTGGAGATGATTGAAAATAGCCATCTGGATTTAATAGGTTATGCCCAAGGATTCGAACGATACGGGAAGGCAAATGAAAGAATGAAAGAAGAGGCATTGAGCTTGGCTAGGAATGCAGATGTTGTCTTATTGTATCTAGGGCTTGACGAGAGCTACGAATCGGAAGGTTTAGATCGCAAACACATGAAGATTAGAGAAAATCAGACTCAGCTGTTGGCGGAGTTAAGATATATTAATGAAAATATTGTAGTTGTCCTCAGCGCCGGTTCTGTCGTTGAAATGCCTTGGTTAGACAATGCGAAGTCTTTATTGTTTTCCTGCTTGGCAGGACAGGCGGGAGCAAGCGCAATTATCAATATCGTTACAGGCAGGATTTGCCCCAGTGGTAAACTTAGCGAGACGTATCCTATTAAACATGAGGATACCCCTACATATAATTATTTCCCGGGAAATGAGCTTACTGCTGAATACAGGGAAGGAATATACGTTGGCTACAGATACTATCAAAAAAAGGATATTCCAGTTAGATTTCCTTTTGGATATGGACTAAGCTATACGAAGTTTGAGTATTCTGACCTTGTATGCTCAAATAATAAAGTTGCCTTTAAAATAAAAAATGTTGGGAAAATCCCAGGAGAAGAAATTGCGCAGCTATATGTAGGGTTAAAAGACAGTAAAATATTTAGGGCATCAAAAGAACTTAAAGAGTTCAGCAAAGTTTATCTAGAACCTGGAGAAAAAAAGGAATTAGAGATAGTCCTTGATGACAAAGCTTTCAGATATTACAATATCAAAACGCATAAATTTGAGTTAGAAACCGGTGAATATCGGATTATGGTTGGTGCATCTTCTGAGGATATAGCATTGAATGAAACTTTGCATTTAGTGGGAACAAATGCTGATAGTCCCTATGATGTGGTGAAGTTATCAGCCTACTACAATGGAGATGTGAGAAACGTTTCTGATGAAGAATTTGAATCATTGCTGAATCGCCCGATTCCAAAATCCAGTTGGGATACTACTAAGAGGCTAACAAGTGAAGACACCATTTCTCAGCTTTATTACGCTAAAGGATTGATAGGTCGGCTTGTTTTTAAAATTCTTGACGGAATCAAAAATCGTTCAGAAAAAAAGGGAGAGCCAAATATAAACATACTCTATATTTATAATATGCCTTTTAGGGCGATTTCTAAAATGACCGTGGGGCAAGTAGATGCGGCTATGATTGATGATGTTTTAGAGATGGTGAACGGGAAATTTTTTATAGGAGCGTTTCACTTAATATCCTCGTGGTTTAATAATAGAAGTGAAATTAAAAAATTGAAAAAGCAGTTGGAAAACATTAAAAAAGAGAACATTTAATGCTCTAGGGGCAAATAAGAAACTCAGATTGCCATACAGATCTGCATCAATCTACCAAGGCATTTATTTTGTCTTTGCAAATATCCAGATAGAAAATCCTGCAACTAAGTCTAGCGGGACTTTTCCTTTGACTATTAAATCTGTTATGAGAATCTTGATCGTAATTGAACACTCTACTTTAAGTTTTTGGCGCTGGTGGCATCAAACCAATTCTCATGTAAGATATCAGTCATCAGAGGTGATTTTGTTTTTTATCAACTTAGGTAATTGTCATAGAGATTAAACCGCTCATATCAAGAATGAGATGACGTAATATTTAAAACAAGTTGTAAAAAAATCTTGACTTAGAGTGTACTCTAGGTGGTAAGGTATATATATGGATTGAGAAAAAACTAGAGGAGACGATATATATGGATACAAAAAAACTGGGATTTGGATGGATGAGGTTACCCATCAAAGATAAGGATGATCAAACAAGCATCGACTATGAACAATTAAATAAAATGGTAGATACTTTCTTGGAAAGAGGTTTTAATTACTTCGATACTGCTTACATGTACCATAACTTTGTAAGTGAGAATGCATTGAGAGAGTCGTTGGTAAAGCGCCATCCGAGAGACGCTTATACAGTTGCAGATAAGCTCCCGATTATGCTTATTAAAGAGCAAGAAGAATTGGAGAAGGTATTTAATGAGCAGCTTGATAAGACAGGTCTAGATTATTTTGACTATTATATGATACATAACCTAGGCGCAGGTCATTATGAATTAGCTAAGAAATTTGACGCTTTTTCATTTGTTCAAAATAAAAAAGCGGAAGGCAAAGCAAAGAAAATAGGTTTTTCCTTTCACGACAGAGCAGATTTGCTTGATGAAATTTTGACCGAGAACCCGGAAGTGGACTTCGTACAATTGCAGATCAATTATATTGACTGGGAGAATGAAAGCATTCAGTCTCGAAAATGCTACGAGGTCGCCATGAAGCACAATAAACCTGTGATAATCATGGAGCCCGTAAAAGGTGGAATATTGTCACAGGTTCCTGAAGAGGTGGAAAAGCTATACAAAAATCATGATTCGGAAATGAGCGTTGCATCCTGGGCAGTAAGATATGCAGCCAGTCTCGATAATGTCATTACCGTTTTAAGTGGAATGTCTTCAATGGAACAGCTGTTGGATAATACAGGCTATATGAAGGAATTTAAACCTCTTTTCAAAGAAGAGCTCGATATTATCGACAAAGCTGTTAAGATAATCAACGAATCGATAACGGTACCTTGTACAGCTTGTAATTATTGCGTGGATGATTGCCCGATGAACATCCCCATACCAAACTATTTTTCACTGTACAATGCGAAGGAACGATTTAAAGACAAAGGGTTTAATATTTTAAAGGTCTATTATGGAAATTACACTAAGAAGTTTGGCAAAGCCTCTGATTGCATCGAATGTGGAAAATGTGAAAAGAGCTGTCCACAGCATATAGAAATTATCAAAAGTTTGAAAGATGTGGCAAAAGCGTTTGAGGTGTAGACTGTAAATTAAATTCAAAAAAGTTTAAATAATGTTTACAAGAAAGAAAAAATGTGGTATCATCTAACTAATCTATTATACCAAAACTTAATATGGTTGCTACAATAAGGTAGTACACCGAAAAGCTCTAACGCCTTGCATGATGCAAGGCGTTATCTTTATGCAAAAAACTTGATTAAAAGGAAATATAAGTATATAATTGTTAATTAAAGGGGTGAACATAATGAATTATAAAATTGGATTGGATATTGGAATTACTTCAGTGGGATGGGCAACAGTGAATTTGGATAGTAATGATGAACCTTATAAAATTATTGATATGGGCGTTAGAATATTTGATGCTGCTGAAAACCCCAAAGATGGAGCATCTTTAGCGTTGCCGCGAAGAGAAGCCAGGGGTGCGAGAAGACGAATTAGAAGGAAAAAACACCGACTAGATAGAATTAGAGCACTTATATTTAGCAAGGATTTACTGACTGAAGACCAATTCAATAATTTGTTTGGTCACAAAAAATTAAAAGATATATATGAGATACGAGTTGAAGCATTAGATAGATTACTTAATCAGGATGAAATCACTCGACTATTGATACACTTAGCTCAACGCAGAGGGTTTAAGTCAAATAGAAAGTCTGAAAAACTAGCAGAGGAAGAATCGGGTAAACTTTTAAAAGCAGTTGAAATAAATAAAAAACTGATGTTAGAAAAAGGCTATAGGACTGTTGGTGAGATGCTTCTAAAAGATCCTAAATTTGCGGACCATAAAAGAAACAAAAGCGATGATTATTCCCATACGGTAGGGAGAGATCTAGTTTTGGAAGAAGTACAAATGATTTTTGATTGTCAAAGAAAATATGGATCAGAAATACTCAATGATGAGTTTGAGTCAAAGTACGTTGAGATACTTTTTACACAACGGTCATTTGATAATGGTCCAGGACTGCCAAGCCCTTATTCTGGGGACCAGATTGAAAAGATGATTGGTATGTGCAGATTTGAAAAGAAAGAGAAGAGAGCTCCCAAAGCAGCATTTTCAGCTGAATACGCCAACTTATTACAGAATATAAACAATATCAGAGTAAACATAAACGGAGAAAGTAGATTTTTGACTGGAGAAGAGAGAAGAGCTATTAAGGAGTTGGCCTTTAAAAGTCCAGCTTTAACGTACGCAAAAATCAGAAAAGAATTAAAGTTCACAGAATCAGTTTTATTTTCAACACTAAATTATGGCAACAAGTCCATTAACGATGTAGAAAAAAGCGCGAAATTTGACTACTTGAAAAACTACCATAAAGTTAGAGTGGCTCTGGATAAAATTGAAAAAAACCGTATATGCGATTATAGTATTGAAGCACTGAATGGGATTGGATATGCTTTTACGGTTTACAAGACAGATCAAAAGATAGCAGATTATCTCAATGATTTTAACATATCCAGGAAGGACCTAGAAGTTTTGCTGCTTCATGTTGGAGGATTTAGCAAATTTGCAAATCTCAGCACCAAAGCTTTAGATAAAATAATACCATTTTTAGAACAGGGCTTTAAATATAATGTAGCTTGTGAAAAAGCAGATTATAACTTTAAGGGCCACGACGGAAAAGAAAAGCAACTTTTACTGCCAGCAGAAATCGATGAAATTACTGAAGTTACAAGCCCTGTAGTGCGTAGGGCAATTGCTCAAACTAGGAAAGTAATTAATAGCATTATCAGACAGTATGGAGAAAGTCCGACTTTTATCGGTATTGAGTTGGCTAGAGAAATGGCGAAGGATTTCTCAGATAGAAATAGAATAGAAAAAGAGATGAAGGAAAATCAAGCTCAAAATGAAAGAATTAAGCAAGAAATAAGTGATCAAGGAGTACTATATCCCTCGGGAATAGATATTGTGAAATTAAAGCTTTGGAAACAGCAAGATGGCATATGCCCATACTCACTTAAAGAGATTCAAATAGATAGGCTATTTGAAGTTGGTTATGCGGACATTGATCATATAATTCCATACAGCATCTCGTTCAATGACAGTTATGCCAATAAAGTTGTGGTTTTAGCAAGTGAGAACAGGCAAAAAGGAAACAGGCTACCTTTGCATTACTTAAAAGGAGATAAGGCAGATAAGTTTAAAGTGTGGGTAAATAATACCATTAGGGATAAAAATAAAAAAATGAATTTTCTTAAAGAAGATATCACGGAAGAAGACAGGAAGCGGTTCAAGGAAAGAAATCTCAATGATACGAAGCATGTTTCTCGATTTATGTACAATTACTTAAACGATTACCTGCTGTTTGCAGAAAATAATACTGGCAAGAAGAAAAAAGTAACCGCTGTAAACGGAGCTGTTACAAGTTATTTAAGAAAACGTTGGGGGATTAGTAAAGTTCGAGAAGATGGAGATCTTCATCATGCAGTGGATGCACTTGTGGTAGCGTGTACATCTGACGGGATGATACAAAAAGTGTCAAGACATTGTGATTATAAAGAAAAACGATATGTTCAACTAGATGAACATGTAGTTGATAAAAAAACAGGCGAAATTATAGAAAAATTTCCAATGCCATGGGAAGGGTTTCGAAACGAACTAGATATAAGGTTGATGGATGATCCCATGAAATTTCTCAATAGTATTGGAGAATTTACAGAAGATAATATTAAACCGATATTTGTATCAAGAATGCCAAAAAGAAAGATAACAGGGGCTGCCCACAAAGAGACAATTTTTAGCCCAAAACTAAAAGATGAAGGATTAATATTGCTAAAAAGACCATTGGAGAAATTGAAACTAGACAAAGATGGAGAGATAGAAAATTATTACAATCCAAACAGTGACCGAAAACTGTACCAAGAATTAAAAGAACAATTGGTGAAATATAATAATGATGGGAAGAAAGCTTTTTCAGAACCATTCTATAAGCCTACAAAAAATGGGGAAAAGGGACCTGTAGTCAAGAAGGTCAAAGTTTATGAAAAAGCATCTTTAACAGTCGATGTGCATGATGGAAAAGGCGTTGCATATAATGATAGCATGATAAGGATAGACATTTTCCATGTGGAAGGTGAAGGATACTATTTTATCCCGATTTATATTGCGGATCGTATGAAAAAAGAACTTCCTAGTAAAGCGGTAGTTGCACATAAACCCTATAAGGAATGGAAAGAAATGAACGATAAAGATTTCATATTTTCATTATACCCAAATGATTTGATTAGAATTGAAGGAAAAAAAGAATTGAAACTATCTGCAATAAGTATTAAGGGAACACTCTCTAAAGAGTACATATGCAAAGAAATACATGCTTATTATGTTAAATCAGGAATTAATAGTGGCGTAATTACAATTATTAATCATGATAATACATACACAATACAAAGTTTAGGTATAAAAACTTTAAAAACTTTAGAAAAATATCAAGTTGACCCACTTGGAAATCACTATAAAGTGGGAAAGGAAAAACGAATGCCATTAAAATAATGAGGTGGTTGAATGGGTTACAGAAATATTTTTATTTCATCGCCGGCCAAGTTAAGCTGCAAGAACAGGCAATTTATTCTTAATACTGACATGGAGTATTCAATTCCTATAGAAGATATCAACTGTGTGATGATCGAAGATCTTAGGTGCAACATAACTGCATATACGCTATCATTACTAGCTCAAGATGGCGTTACAGTTTTTATTTGCAATGAAAAACATCTGCCGATAGGGACAATACTGCCCTTGTGGAACCACTCTAGACAATATAAGATTATTAAAAGTCAGTTGAATCAAAAAAAGCCATTTTTGAAGCGTTTGTGGCAAAGCATAATAATTAAAAAAATTGAGAATCAAGCCGTTTGCTTATCTTTATCAGCAAAAGAAGGAGAACAAAAACTTTTTGCGATTGCTCAAAACGTCAAGTCAGGAGATGTAGGCAATTCAGAGGGGAAAGCTGCTAGATATTACTTTCAGAAGCTCTTTGGTGAAGGGTTTTATAGAGGTGATGATTGTATAACGAATGCTTGCCTCAATTATGGTTATGCCATCTTAAGAGGAGTAGTGGCAAGAAACTTAGCGACTTATGGATTTGAAAATTCTATAGGAATATTTCATCACAGTGAGCAAAATAGCTTTAATTTGGCAGATGACATTATTGAACCATTTAGACCGGTAGTGGATTTGTATGTAAAAATAAATATTAATGATGATCTGGAGGAATTGACACCAAAAATAAAGCAAGGTATATTCAATCTTTTAAACTGTAACGTTTTATCCGATGGACAGGTTCACACAGTATCTTATGGGATTGAACGAATGGTGAAGAGTTTGTCTAACTGCTTTATTAATGATGGTGAAAAGCTTGTATTACCCGAGTTAATGCCTCTTGAACAGCATTTATATGAGTAAATTTATGAGGATGTTGGTTTTCTTCGACTTACCGGTCACGAAGAAAAAAGAGAGAAAAGCTGCGACTGCATTTAGAAATTTTTTACTGAAAGATGGCTATCACATGATACAGTTTTCCATTTATGGACGGGTGTGTTTGGCAATAGAAAAGTACAACTTTTGGCAATCAAAAATACAATAGCCAGTACTAACCTTATTACTTGATTAATGAATTCATCATGCGGTAGCTTTTGCCTGTAAATATGAGCATATGAGAATGGTGCACTAGTCTATCAACGATAGCCGCAGTTAGCTTTTCATCAAACAGGAAACCTTTCCATCTACCAAACTCAATATTGGTTGTTATGATGACGCTTTTAGTCTCATAACATGTAGAAATGATATCAAACAACAATCTGGCACCTTCTTGGTGAAGGGGGAGATACCCCCATTCATCAAGTATGAGCAAATCAGCCTG